>NZ_JBSGXU010000204.1:0-14293 GCF_053610205.1 Streptomyces sp. NPDC054932
GTGCGGCGGACCGCGCCGCACCGCCCGATCCCGTGGAGGTCAGCCGGCCGGGGGGAGTTCGCCCGAGCCGCGGGGGATCAGGCGGGTCGAGAGTTCGATGCGGCACGGAGTCAGGTCGGCGCCCGAGAGGCGCTGGAAGAGACGGTCGGTGGCCACCCGGCCCAGGGCCGCCGGGTCCTGGGCGACCACCGTCACACCGGGGCGCAGCAGATCGGCCAGCTCGAAGTCGTCGAAGCCGACCAGCGCCACCGGCCGGCCGTGCGCCGCGAGGACCCGTACGACGGTGACCGTCACCCGGTTGTTGCCGGCGAAGACGGCGGTCACCGGGTCCGGGCCGCCGAGCATCGACACGGTCGCCGCCGCGACCCGTTCGGGTGCCGTCGATCCGAGGGACACCCAGGATTCGGCCACCGGCAGGCCCGCGTCCGCCATCGCCGTGCGGTAGCCGCGCAGGCGCTCCGCCACCGTGTGGATGCGGGGCTGGTCGCCGATGAAGCCGATCCGGCGGTGGCCGCCCGCGATCAGGTGGGCCACCCCGCCCCGGGCGCCGCCGAAACTGTCCGACAGCACCACGTCCGCGTCGATCCGCCCGGCCGGGCGGTCCACGAACACCGTGGACACGCCGGCCCGCATCTCCGGTTCCAGATACCGGTGGTCGTCGCCGGCCGGGATCACGATCAGCCCGTCCACCCGGCGGGCGCACAGCGCGAGGGCCAACTCCCGCTCCCGGTCGGGGTCCTCGGCGCTGGAGCCGTTGATGAGCAGCGCCCCGTGCGCGCGGGCCACTTCCTCCACCGCCCGGTTCAGCGGACCGTAGAAGGGGTCGGCGAGGTCCTCCAGGACCAGGCCCACGGTGGCGGTACGGCCCTTGCGCAGCACGCGGGCACTGTCGTTGCGGCGGAAGCCGAGGGCCTCGATGGCCTCCTGGACCCGCTTCTCGGTCTCGGGAGTGACTCCCGGCTCGCCGTTGACCACGCGCGACACCGTTTTCAGGCCGACGCCCGCCCGCGACGCCACGTCCTTCATGGTCGGCCGGTTGCCGTAGCGGGGCTCGTACGGGCGGCGGTTGTGGGGCACGGTGGCGAATCCTCCGGGGCTCACGTGCAGGGCTGTGACCTTGAGGATAAGCACTCGGCCGATAGTGAGGTTTCCGTGGCAGGCTGGGGCGGGCAAGCCACTGGGGGCTCCGGACGAGCCATGGGGAGAGGGGTAGACGTGATTGTCTGGATCAACGGCACATTCAGCGCCGGAAAGACCAGCACGGCCCGCGAACTGACCGGAATCCTGCCGGACAGCACCCTGTTCGACCCGGAGTTCATCGGCGACGCGCTGCGCGTGCTGCTGCCGCCCAAGCGGCTGGCGGAGGTCACCGACTATCAGGACCTGCCGAGCTGGCGGCGGTTGGTGGTGGACACGGCCGCGGCGATGCTCGCCGAACTGGGCGGGGTGCTCGTCGTACCGATGACGCTGCTGCGCCAGGAGTACCGGGACGAGATCTTCGGCGGGCTGGCGGCGCGGCGGATCGCGGTGCGCCACGTGTTGCTGGCCCCTGCGGAAACGATCCTTCGGGAGCGGATCGCGACCCGGAAGGAGCCCGGGGAGCCCGCGGAGGTGGACCTCCGGGTCCGGCAGTGGGCGTACGACCACATCCCCGTCTACCAGCAGGCCCTCGGCTGGCTGAGCGGCGACGCGCACGTCATCGACAACGGCGTCCTGACCCCGCGCGAGACGGCGGAGCGGATCGCGGAGGCGGTCCGCTCGGAGAAGGCCCGGGTCTGCGACATCGTGCAGACCCCGGAGCCGACCCGGGAGACGGTGGCTGCCGGGGTGCTGCTCTTCGACGAGCAGGACCGGGTGCTGCTGGTGGATCCCACGTACAAGGCGGGCTGGGAGTTCCCGGGCGGGGTCGTCGAAGCGGGCGAGGCGCCGGCGTGCGCGGGCGTGCGGGAGGTCGCCGAGGAGCTGGGCGTCGTACTGGAGCGGGCGCCCGGGCTGCTGGTGGTCGACTGGGAGCAGCCCCAGCCGCCCGGTTACGGCGGGCTGCGCCTGCTCTTCGACGGCGGCCGCCTCTCGGCGGAGGCGACGGCCCGGCTCCGGCTGCCCGGCCCGGAGCTGCGGGCCTGGCGTTTCGTCACGGAGGCCGAGGCCGCCGGTCTGCTCCCGCAGCACCGCTACGAACGCCTGCGCTGGGCCCTGCGCGCCCGGGAACGGGGCCGCCCCCTGTACCTGGAGGCGGGCACCCCGGTCGGCTGAGCCGGCCCGTGCTCCGAGCCGGTCTCCTCCGGTCGGGCGCGGGCGAACCGACCTCGGGCGGACCGACTCCGGGCGGATCGACTTCGGGCGTCCCGGCCTCAGACCGGTGTTTCCGCAGCGGCCCTGGCCAGCGCCGCGGACGTGTCCACCGTCAGCGGATCGCCGTGGCCGAAGCACGCGATCGAAGGCGCGAGCGCGGCCAGGCGGTGGAAGGTCCCGACCGCCCGGGCACGGTCCACGTTGAAGACGCCCAGCATCAGCGGACCGACGGCCGCGATGCAGTCCCCCGCGAACAGCACGCCGTGGCGCGGGAGATGGATCCCGATGCTGCCGTCCGTGTGGCCCGGGGCGTGGACCACGTACGCCCCGTCCCCGAAGTCCAGCGCGTCCCCGTCCTCCAGCTCCCGGTCGACCGGGGTGGGCGGGGCCTCGGGGACGACGCCCAGCGCGTGGGTGTACAGCGGCACCTCCCAGTCCAGCAGCACCGGCTCGGGCACCGGCTGCTCGCCCCGGATCACGGGCGCGTCGAGACGGTGCGCCAGGATGCGGGCGCCGTGGCGGGCGGCGAGCTCGCCGGCGGCCCCGAAGTGGTCGCCGTGGCAGTGCGTCAGGACGATCCGCTCCAGCCGCTCGGGCGACAGCCCGAGGGAACGTATCGCCCCCTCGATCGCGTCGGCGGACCCGGCGTGGCCCGCGTCGATCAGAGTGAGGGCCTCGCCGTCCTGCCAGAGGTAGGCCTGGCCGATGGGGAAGCGGAGCATGTGGAGCCGGTTCGGCAGTACTTCGACAAGATCCATACGGTCAACGTACGGACGGCCGACCGCTCCGCGTATCCGAATTCACCGGGAGCGAAGTACGCCCGGGGCGCAATGCGCCCCGGGCGAACACACACGTGCCGACGGTCAGGCGCGCTTGGACTCCGCGTAGTTGACGAGGAAGAGGGCCTCCGCCACCGACAGGCGCTCCAGCTCCTGCGGCGACACGCTCTCGTTGACCGCATGGATCTGCGCCTCCGGCTCGCTCAGCCCGATCAGCAGCATCTCCGCGTCCGGGTAGAGGGACGTCAGCGTGTTGCAGAGCGGGATCGACCCGCCCATGCCACTGATCTGCATCTCCTGGCCGGGGTAGGCGGCCTCCAGAGCCGTGCGCATCGACGCGTACGCCGGGCTGTCGGTGTCCGCCTGGAACGGCTGGCCCTGGCCGACGACCTCGACCTCGAGGCGGGCCTTCCACGGGATGTGCGCCTCCAGGTGGGCCTGCAGCAGCTTGATGGCCGCGGCGGTGTCCACGCCCGGCGGCACCCGCAGGCTGATCAGCGCGCCCGCGCTCGCGTGCACCGACGGCGTCGCGCCGACCACCGGCGGGCAGTCGATGCCCAGCACCGTGACGGCCGGGCGGGCCCACAGCCGGTCCGCGATCGTGCCGTCGCCGATGAGTTCGACACCGTCCAGGACCTTCGCGTCGGCGCGGAAGTCCGCCTCCGGGTACTGGAGGCCCTCCCACACCGCGTCCGCGGCGAGCCCGTCCACCGTCGTCGAACCGTCCGCCGCGCGCAGCGAATCGAGTACGCGGATCAGCGCGGCCAGCGCGTCCGGGGCGGCGCCGCCGAACATGCCCGAGTGCAGGTTGCCGCCCAGCGTGTCGATCTTCACCTTGAGCAGGCACATGCCGCGCAGGGTGGCCGTCACCGTCGGCAGGCCGAGGCGGAAGTTGCCCGCGTCACCGATGACGATGGTGTCGGCGGTCAGCAGCTCCGGGTGCGCCTCGGCGTACTGCTGGAGGCCGCCCGTGCCCTGCTCCTCCGAGCCCTCGACGATCACCTTCACGCTCACGGGCACACCGCCGTTGGCCTTCAGCGCGCGCAGCGCCAGCAGGTGCATGATGAACCCGCCCTTGCAGTCGGCCGCGCCGCGCCCGTACCAGCGGCCGTCGCGCTCGGTCAGCTCGAAGGCGGGGGAGACCCAGGCGGCGTCGTCGAGCGGCGGCTGGACGTCGTAGTGCGCGTAGAGCAGCACGGTCGGCGCGCCCTCGGGGCCGGGCAGGAAACCGTAGACCGACTGGGTGCCGTCGGGGGTGTCGAGCAGCGCCACGTCCTGGAACCCCTCGACGCGCAGGGCGTCGGCCACCCAGTTCGCGGCGGCCTCGCTCTCGCTCTTGGGGAACTGCGCCCAGTCCGCCACCGACTGGAAGGCCACCAGCTCGGTCAGCTCCTGCTTGGCGCGGGGCATCAGCGAGGCGACGGTCTCGGCGATCGGATTCTGGGACATGGGCACGCTCCTTTTGGGTGCGACGTTGTTCTCCGTGTACGCCGCCCGCATCCGCGGGGTGTGCGTATGCCGGGTTGGGCGAAAGTCAGTCTTGATCCTCGCACAGCGGGACGGGGCGGTGTCTCGCCGTAGGATTTCCCCGGCATCGGAGCAACCGGGTGATCAGGAGCAGCAACACATCGTGAGCAGCGACGACGACGTACGCGACGCAGGTGCGGCCGCAGGTGCAGACGCAGGCGAGGGCGCAGGCGTGAACGCAGGCACGGACACGGGTGCGGGTACGGGCCCGGGCCCGGAGCAGGACGCGCAGGGGGCGGGCGACGGGGCGGCCGGGGAGACCGGCGAAGTGTGGGACGTGGTCGTGGTCGGGGCCGGCCCGGCCGGGTCCTCGGCCGCGTACGCGGCGGCGACGGCGGGGCGGCGCGTCCTGCTGCTGGAGAAGGCCGAACTGCCCCGCTACAAGACCTGCGGTGGCGGCATCATCGGCCCCTCGCGCGACGCCCTGCCCCCGGGCTTCGTGCTCCCCCTCAAGGACCGCATCCACGCGGTCACCTTCTCGATGGACGGGAAGCTGACCCGCACCCGGCGCTCGAAGCACATGCTCTTCGGGCTGATCAACCGCCCGGAGTTCGACGCCGGTCTGGTCGCCGCGGCCGAGAAGGCCGGCGCCACCGTCCGGACGGGTACCGCCGTGGCCCGTGTCGAACAGCACGGGGCGGCCGTCCCCGACCGGCGCACCGTCGCCGTGGTGCTCGCCGACGGGGAGACCGTGCTGGCGCGCGCCGTGGTCGGTGCGGACGGCAGTGCGAGCCGGATCGGCGCGCACGTCGGGGTGGAGATGGATCAGGTGGACCTCGGCCTGGAGGCGGAGATCCCCGTCCCCGAGACGGTCGCGGAGGACTGGAAGGGGCGGGTGCTCATCGACTGGGGCCCGCTGCCCGGCAGTTACGGCTGGGTCTTCCCCAAGGGCGACACCCTCACGGTCGGGGTCATCTCGGCCAAGGGCGAGGGCGCCGCGACCAAGCGCTACCTGGACGACTTCATCGCCCGGCTCGGGCTCGCCGGCTTCGAACCGGCCGTCTCCTCCGGGCATCTGACCCGCTGCCGCAAGCCCGATTCGCCGCTGTCGCGCGGCCGGGTGCTGGTGGCGGGCGACGCGGCCGGACTGCTGGAGCCGTGGACCCGGGAGGGCATCTCCTTCGCGCTGCGCTCGGGGCGGCTGGCGGGGGAGTGGGCAGTGAAGATCTCCGAGGCGCAGGACGCCGTGGACGCGCGCCGCCAGGCCCTCAACTACGCCTTCGCGGTGAAGGCCGGGCTGGGCGTGGAGATGGGGGTCGGCAAGCGGATGCTGCACATCTTCGAGGCCCGGCCGCGGGTGCTGCACGCGGCGATCACCGGTTTCGGCCCGGCGTGGCGGGCGTTCGCCCGGATCACGCGGGGCTCGACGACCCTGGCCGATCTGGTACGGACGTACCCGCTGGCCCGCAAGGCACTGCACATGCTGGACGCCAGGCAGGCGGCGAACCGCGGCGGCCAGGGCCGGAGCGAGGGCTAGGCGGGCGAGGTCGGGCCGGGAGGACACGGGCGGCGCCGGCCTGGCCCGGCCCGACCCGGCCGACCCGACCTCGACGGGGCGAACCGGGCCGCGCCCGCGGCCTGCGGGCCCGGCGGGCCGTGGGCCGGGGCGGGCGCCGTCCGGCGGGCCGGGCAGGGTCAGCGGGAGACCGTGATCCGGAAGACCGGGTGGTCGCCGGCGGCTGCTTGGAGTTCGGCGTCGGAGGACTGGGCGGTGACCCCCTGGAAGAAGCGGTTGACCTCCCAGCCCCACTTCTCCAGGTAGGCGCGCAGGATGGCGGCCTTCCGGACCGGGTCGGTGATCTCGGTGACGGTGAACGCCCGCACCTTGCGCCCCACACGCAGCTCACCGCCGCCCGCCACCCGCATGTTGCGGACCCACTGGGAGTGGCCGCGGGCCGACACCAGGTACTGGGCGCCCTCGTACGTGTGCGGGTTGACCGGAATCCGCTGCATCTGGCCGGACTTGCGGCCGCGGACCGACAGCTCGGCGCTGCCCGCCAGGCTGATGCCGAAGCGGGCGAGCTTGCCGAAGATCGCGTTGAAGCGGACTTCGAGGGGGCTGGCCTGGACGTAGTACGGGGTGGGCGCGTTCACGGTGACCTCCGAGGCCGATTGTCTCCCTTGCGAGAGCACTGCTCTCGCTTGAGATCAGTGTGCACGGATCGATGCACCAAAGCAAGAGCACTGCTCTCGAATAGGAGCGGCGATCCATTTTCTGGGCAGTGCTCCGTTCGCGTGGCAGACTGACCCGCATGAACACCGTGCGAGGGGCCAGGGAACGGGCCCGCATCGAGGTCACCGCCGCCATCAAGGACGAGGCGCGTCGCATGCTGGCGGCCGAGGGCGCAGCCAAACTCTCCCTGCGCGCCGTCGCCCGCGAGCTGGGCATGGTCTCCTCCGCCCTCTACCGGTACTTCCCCAGCCGGGACGAACTGCTCACTGCCCTCATCATCGACGCGTACGACAGCATCGGCGCGGCCGCCGAGGAGGCCGACGCCCGCGCCCGCGCCGCAGGTACCCCGCCCCGCGCCCGCTGGGTCGCGGTCTGCCGGGCCGTCCGAGACTGGGCGCTCGAGCACCCGCACGAGTACGCCCTCATCTACGGCTCCCCGGTTCCCGGCTACAGCGCCCCCGACGACACCGTGGGTCCGGCCGCCCGCGTCGCCAACGTCTTCATCGGCATCCTCCGCGTCGCCCACGAGGGCCCTGGCCTCGCCCTCCCGCCGCTGCCGCCCGCCCTGCGCCCCGAGGCCGACCGGATGACCGCCGACTTCGCCGAGGGTCTGCCCCCGGCGGTCACGGTTGCGCTGGTCGTCGCCTGGTCGCAGTTGGTCGGCCTGGTCTCGTCCGAGCTGTTCGGCCAGTTCAACCGGGTCGTCGAGGACCGTGCAGCCTTCTTCGCGCACGCCGCCGACCAACTGGCGTACGGGGTCGGCCTGCCGTCCGTATGACGATCGGACGGCGGGGCGGGTCCTGGTGCAGATCCGGGAGATTCACATGATGAGGCGATGGCTCGCTCTTCTGTTCCTCACATGAATGCAGGCGGTTCAGCCTTGAACGACGGGCCGCCGGTCTAGTGTTCCTGAGGTCCCCCCTGCCGCCGCCGGAGGAAACGTTCATGCCTCGCGCCGTGAAGGTCCTGTACGCCGCCCTGGTCACCGCCTTACTGGCCGCGTCGGCGCCGGCGATCATCGCCGCGGCGCGCGACGCGCCCCGGGCGCAGGCTCCGGCGCCCGGCCCGCCGCCGACCCCCCGGCTGCCGGGCGTGCGGGGCCTGGAGATCGGCGTCCCCGCGTACGTCTGGGCGAACGACCCCATGCTGACCGACCTCACCGCCACCGCCCCGGCCGCCTCGGTGGTCGTACTGAACCCGGGCAACGGCGACTCCCGGTTCGACGGCCCCTGGCGGGCCCGCGCCGACGCCCTGCGCGCCCGTACCACCGCCACCGGTGAGAGGACCCGGGTGCTCGGCTACGTCCACACCGACCACGGCAAGCGGGACATCGCCGAGGTCAAGGCCTCCGTCGACAACTACCTCAAGACCCCCGACGGCCGTCTCCACGTCGACGGCATCTTCTTCGACGTCGTCAGCCGCGACTGCGGCCCCGCCAACGCCACCCGCGACCACTACGCGGAGCTGCGCCGCTACGTCCAGGAGGGCATGGACGCCCTCGACCCGGCCGCCCCGGACCTCGTCGTCAACAACCCCGGCACCGCCATAGCCGACTGCTACCTGGAGCCGGGCCGCCGCACCGCGGACGTCTTCGTCACGTTCGAGGACACCTACGCCGCCTACACCGGCAGCGGCTGGCTCGGCGGCAACGTCTTCGACCACGACTCCGGCTACCGCGCCGGCACCGAACTCGACCCGAGCGGTACGGCGTTCTGGCACCTGGTCCACGACGTCCCCGACGCCGGGGCGATGCGCGCCACCCTGCGCACGGCCTTCGAGCGCGGCGCGGGCTACGCGTACGCGACCAGTACCGTCATGCCCAACCCCTGGAACGCGGGCCCGACGTGGAAGTACCGGGCCCAGACCACGTACGCGGCCACCCTCGGGTGAGGGTGCGTCAGCGGTAGTCGTCGGGGTGGCCCTGCATCCACGTGTTGATCTTGTCGCGGGTGCCGATCAGCAGGGTCTTGTGCTTCTCCAGGTTCTGGGTGCTGCCGTCCCCGCCGAGCTCCTTGTCGAGCTCGGCGATCAGGGCGATCGGCTCGGGGAAGTGACCGGGACCCTTCGGGTCGGCCTTCATCGCGCGGTCCATGCGGTGCAGTTCGTCACGGACGCGGCCGAGTACGTACGCGCAGTTGCCCGGCGTGCAGGAATCGTCGAGCGTCGCCTGGAGCCCCGCGAAGGCGTCCCGGACCAGTTCGGCCGGCCGCGCGGTGGGACCGGACGGCGCACCGGTCGGCGTGGGCGCCGCAGGGCTCGGGTCCGAGGGGCCCAGGGCGCCCCCGTCCGCCGGGGCGGACGCGGCGGGCGGCGCGGCCGGCTCCGCGTCGCAGGAGACCGCGAACCCCGCCAGCGCCACCGCGAGAATCGCGGCGCCGCGCACCGTGGAACCGAACCGCATCGACTACCCCCGTGATCGTTGAGGGTCCGACCCTACCGTCCTTGATGTGCCCATGGTCAGTCGCCGTCGTTCTCCGGGCGGCGGGCGAATCCGAGCAGCACGTGCGTGACCCGGAGCAGGAACACCACCGCCGCCAGGACGGCGCCCGCCACGGCCAGGACCCGGCGCGTCGACGGGGACAGGGAGAAGGCCAGCACGGGCCCGTACACCGCGCCGAAGGCGAGAGCGGCCGCGAAGCACGCGCTGACGAAGGCGTAGCCGATCTCGATAGTGATCGCGTCCCGGTCCGCCTGTGTGCGTCGCCCCATGCGCGCAGTCTCACAGCGTGCACTCCCCGTCACAAGCCCCTCGCCGGTCGCTCAGATTCCGGCCGTCTCCGTCCACAGCCGGGCCAGCGTCAGATCGCCCGTCACGCCCGGACCGGCCAGCGGGATCCGGTTCCACAGGGCCGCGTACAGCCACGCCGCCTCGCCTGTCAGTTCGCAGTCGGCCGCCTCGCCCGTGTCGCCCTGCACCGTACGGGCCGGCTCCGCCGACAGGTGGACGGTCCACACGGCGCCCGTGTCGGCGGCCCGCACCCGCACCACCTTGAGCCCGGAGGTGCGCACCCGGCTGCGCGGCCGGGCGTGGAAGCCGGTCAGCAGCTCGTCCACCCCGTCCTCCGCGAACTCCGGCTCCATCGCGGAGAACACCACACCGAGCGCGGCCTCCGCGTCCAACCGGTGCACGGCGGTCTCGTGGGCCTGCCGCCGGGCCCAGAACGCCACCGGCGAGGGCGGGGCCGTCGGAAGGAAGGTCCAGCACTGCACATCGGCCGGGGCCTCGGTCAGGGTGCGCACCAGGTCCGCGTGCCCCTCCCTGAACCACGCCAGCAGCTCGCCGTCGACCAGCTCCGGCGCGTCCGGGAAGCCCGCCGGCTCCAGCCGCCGCTCCGCCACGTAGGCGGCGGCCCAGCGGTGCACCGACCCGGTGTGCCGCAGCAGGTCGGTCACCCGCCACCCCGGACAGGTGGGCACCGCGGCGTCCGTACCGGCGCGCTCGGCCACCTCGGCGAGCAGCTCGCCCTCACGCGCGAGGGCCTTCAGATGTTCGGTGATCTCCATACCGTGAGTCCTATCAGCCCGCCCGCGACAATGGAGAGCATGAACGGGGAACTCTTCCCGCGCGAGCGGACGGTGATCGCCCCCGGTGCCGTGCACGTGCCCGACTGGCTCGGGACCGAACGCCAGGGCGAGTTGCTGACGGCCTGCCGCGCGTGGGCCCGGCCGCCCGCCGGCCTGCGCACCGTACGCACCCCGGGCGGCGGGGTGATGACCGCCCGCCAGGTGTGCCTCGGACTGCACTGGTACCCGTACGGGTACGCCCGCACCGCCGTCGACGGGGACGGGGCGCCGGTCAAGCCGATGCCGCCGTGGCTCGCCCGGCTCGGGCGGGAAGCGGTGACCGCGGCCTACGGGCACCCGCCGGAGCCCGGGACGGCCTACGACATCGCCCTGATCAACTTCTACGACGGCGACTCCCGCATGGGCATGCACCGCGACGCCGAGGAACGGTCCACCGCGCCGGTGGTCTCGCTCAGCCTGGGTGACACCTGCGTCTTCCGCTTCGGGAACACCGCCTCGCGCGGCCGCCCGTACCAGGACGTCGAGCTGCGCAGCGGGGATCTCTTCGTCTTCGGGGAGGCGAGCCGTCCGGCCTACCACGGGGTGCCGAAGGTCCTGCCGGGCACGGGCCCGCCGGAGCTGGGACTGACCGGGCGGCTGAACATCACGCTCCGCGTCGGCGGGCTGGGCTGAGGGGCGGCACCCGGCACCCCCCGATCATGCGAGGATCGATGCCATGAACGGCAACGGGGCCCCGCCGCGGGTGGGGGATGTGACCACGGTGTCCACGTCCACGCGGACCAGACTGGAACGGGGTCGCGGCGCGCTCGGTCCGGCGCTGGAGCTCGTCCACACCGGCCGCGCCCCGACCCGCGCGGTCCTGACGGCCGAGCTCGGGGTCACCCGCGCCACGGCCGGAGCGGTCGCCGCCGAGCTGGAGGCGCTCGGGCTGATCCGCGTCGATTCCCGCCCCGGCGGCGCCGGAGGCACCGGCGGCGCCCAGGGCCGCCCCTCCCACCGGCTCTCGGTGGCCGAGGACGGCCCGGTGGCACTGGCCGCCCAGGTGCACTCGGACGGCTTCCGCGCCGCCCTGGTCGGCCTCGGCGGCCGGATCGTGGCCACCGCCCCCGGCAAGGTCACCGTCTCCGCCGACCCCTCGCAGGTGCTCGGCGCGGTGGTCGAGGCGGGCGCGACACTGCTCGAACAGAGCGGCCGCCGCTGCGTCGGCGCGGGCCTCGCGGTCCCCTCGGCGGTCGCGGAGCCGGACGGTACGGCGCTGAACCCGCTGCACCTGGCCTGGCCGGCCGGCTCTCCCGTACGGGCCGTCTTCGCGGAGTGCGTCAAGGCCGCCGGGATCGACGGCCCCGCCCTGACCGGCAACGACGTCAACCTGGCGGCCCTGGCCGAGCACCGGCACGGCGCGGGGCGCAGCGCCCAGCACCTGCTGTGCGTGGCCACCGGACACCGCGGCGTCGGCGGGGCGCTCGTCCTGGACGGCCGCCTGCACAGCGGGAGTTCGGGCCTGGCGCTGGAGGTCGGCCACCTCACCGTGAACCCGGAAGGGCGGGCCTGCCACTGCGGCAGCCGCGGCTGCCTGGACGTGGAGGCGGACCCGCTGGCCTTCCTCACCGCGGCGGGCCGCAGCCCCGGCCCGGAGGTCTCGCTGCTCCAGCAGGCCCGGGACCTGCTGCGGGAGGAGCCCGCGGAACCGGCGGTACGGGCGGCCACGGAGGAGCTGATCGACCGCCTCGGCCTCGGCCTCGCGGGCCTGGTGAACATCCTCAACCCGGACCGGATCATCCTGGGCGGCCTGCACCGCGAGCTGCTGCACGCCGACCCGGAGCGGCTGCGCGCGGTGGTCGCGGACCGCAGCCTGTGGGGGAGGAGCGGCGGGGTGCCGATCCTGCCGTGCACGCTGGACCACAACAGCCTGGTCGGCGCGGCGGAGCTGGCATGGCAGCCGGTCCTCGACGACCCGCTGGGAGCCCTGGCCTAGGCCGTCCCTTTCGGATCTTGTCGGTCGGGCCCGCGTCGTCCGGCGCCGTGACCGGCAAGGTTCGCCGGCCCGTTCCCTTCGGATCGGGCCGGGCCCCCGTGGGCCGGCGGACGGTCACCCGGGGCGGGCGCCGACCGGCGATGCCACCGGCAGGCCTGTCGCGACGGCCCCCGGGTCAACGGCCAGCAACACCGCACGCGCGGGTTCCCGTACGGGAGTGGCCCTGATGCGGACCGGCCGGGCCGGCGATGCCGGGGCCGGGGCCGCCGTGAGGGAGAACCACACCGCCTTGCCGGGGCCGTCGGGCCGCTGTCGGGCCCCCCAGGCCTCGCTGAGCGCCGCCACGAGGGCGAGCCCGCGCCCGCAGGTCTCCAGCGCCTCAGCCCGCGTCTCGTGGAGGACCGGCAGCCGCGGATCGCTGTCGATGACCGAGACCGTGAGCCGCCCGAGCCGGAGTTCGATCTCGACGGTGCAGGTCTTGTCCGGCTGCGCATGGCGGTGGACGTTGCTGAGGAGTTCCGTCACGCCGAGCGCAGCCCGGTCTATGAGCGGGTCGAGCTCCCAGTGGCGCAGTTGTGCAGAAACGATTCTGCGGATTTGGCCGATCCGCGACGGCAAGGCCTGCAGTTCGACGACGCAGTGCCTGCGGGAATGACTGATCACGGCTGCGACTCCCCGACATGAGTGTTACGGGTGCTGCACCCTCGGTAATGCTCCACCAGGGTCACCCACGGTGCCGCACAGTGCAACCGAACGCGATCGAAAGGGATCCGCATGGATACCCAAAGCGAACGTTTGTGCAGGTGAGAGAGGTACATTGCGAAGAAGGGGAGAGAATTTCGCCCACGAAGGAGCGCGGCACATGAGCACCACCGGCACCACCGGCACGACCAGAACCACCGGTACGACCGCCACGACCGTCGACGTCGATCGCAGCGACGCGGACTACCGGGCCTGGCTGAAGGAGGCCGTCCGCAAGGTCCAGGCCGACGCCAACCGCTCCGCCGACACCCATCTGCTGCGCTTCCCGCTGCCCGAGGCGTGGGGCATCGACCTCTACCTCAAGGACGAGTCCACGCACCCGACGGGCTCCCTCAAGCACCGCCTCGCGCGCTCGCTCTTCCTGTACGCGCTCTGCAACGGCTGGGTCCGCCCCGGCCGCCCGGTCATCGAGGCGTCGTCCGGCTCCACCGCCGTCTCCGAGGCCTACTTCGCCAAGCTGATCGGTGTCCCCTTCATCGCCGTCATGCCGAGGACGACCAGCCCGGAGAAGTGCCGCCTCATCGAATTCCACGGCGGCGAATGCCACTTCGTGGACGACCCGATGAAGATGTACGAGGAATCCGCCGAGCTCGCTGCCCGCACCGGCGGGCACTACATGGACCAGTTCACGTACGCGGAGCGGGCCACCGACTGGCGCGGCAACAACAACATCGCGGAATCGATGTACCAGCAGCTGAAGCTGGAACGTTTCCCCGAGCCCGCCTGGATCGTGGCGACCGCCGGCACCGGCGGCACCTCGGCGACCATCGCGCGCTACGTGCACTACATGCAGCACGACACCCGCATCTGTGTCCCGGACCCGGAGAACTCCTGTTTCTTCGACGGCTGGACCAACAACGACCCGGACGCGAGCAGTGATTGCGGCTCGCGCATCGAGGGCATCGGCCGGCCGCGCATGGAGCCGAGCTTCGTGCCCGGCGCCATCGACCGGATGATGAAGGTCCCGGACGCGGCGAGCGTCGCCGCCTGCCGCGCCCTGGAGACGGCCATAGGGCGCAAGGCGGGCGGCTCGACCGGCACCGGCCTGTGGAGCGCCCTGAAGATCATCTCGGAGATGGTGGCGGAGGGCCGCACCGGCAGCGTCGTCACCCTGCTGTGCGACCCGGGCGACCGCTACCTGGACAAGTACTACTCCGACGAGTGGCTCGCGGCGCAGCGGCTCGACATCGCCCCGTACACGAAGACCCTCGACATGCTGCTGACGACGGGTGTCTGGCGCGAGCCCACTGCCTGACACCG
>NZ_JBSGXU010000205.1:0-14277 GCF_053610205.1 Streptomyces sp. NPDC054932
TGCACGGCCCACGTGCGGCTCCGCGCAGCAGCCGGGGGCCGGCGCGCCCTGCGGGACATGGAGACCGAGACCGGGCTGCTCCACCGCAGCTGGTGGACCCCCTACCTGTTCCTCGCCCCGGGCCTGGTGATGGTGGCGCTGTTCAGCCTCTGGCCGTTCGTCAACACCGTCATCCTCTCCTTCACCGACGCCCAGATCCTGCGCGGCGGGAGCTTCGTGGGCCTCGACAACTACCGGCGCGCCTTCGCCGACCCCGACTTCTGGGTCGCGACCGGCAACAGCGTGCTGTACCTCGTGGTCGTCGTGCCCTGCCTGGTCCTCCTGCCGCTGGCCCTCGCGGTCCTCGTCCGGACGAAGATCCCCGGTATCGGCTTCTTCCGCTCCGCCTTCTACACCCCGGTGATCGCCTCCGCGGTGGTCGTCGGGCTGATCTGGCAGTGGGTGCTGCGCAGCGACGGTCTCGTCAACACCGTCTTCCAGCGGCTGCACGTGATCTCCGAGCCGGTCCCGTTCCTGACGGACTCCACGATGCTGCTGGTCTCCGCGATGATCGTGACCGTGTGGAAGGGCCTCGGCTACTACATGGTCTTCTACCTGGCGGCCCTCGGGAACGTCCCCGTCACCCTCCACGAGGCGGCCGCGATCGACGGAGCCGGCCCCGTACGCCGCTTCTTCAGCATCACCGTCCCCCAGGTGAAGCCGATGATGCTGCTCGTCGGCACCCTCTCCGCCATCTCGGCGCTGCGCGTCTTCACCGAGATCTACATCCTCGGCGGCGAGAGCGGCGGTCCGGGCGGCGGCGCCCGCACCCTGCCCTTCCTGATCCGGCAGGTCGGTCTCGGCTTCTCCGGCGAGACCGGCTACGCCTGCGCCATCTCCATCCTGCTGTTCCTCCTGACCCTGGTCTTCAGCCTGCTGGGC
Source organism: Streptomyces sp. NPDC054932 (assembly GCF_053610205.1). NCBI lineage: Bacteria > Bacillati > Actinomycetota > Actinomycetes > Kitasatosporales > Streptomycetaceae > Streptomyces > Streptomyces sp. NPDC054932. The sequence goes on from NZ_JBSGXU010000205.1 coordinate 922, forward strand.
CGCCGTCTGTCGAAGGGAGACGAGAGGTGAGCACACCGTCCTCCCCCGGGAGCGGGCACCCGCGCCGGCGCACCGCCGCCGACCGCAGGCGCCGCCGGATCGGCCTGGCCGGGCGGTACGCCACGCTGGTGCTGATGCTCGTGGTCATGCTGGGCCCGATCGTCTGGCAGTTCCTCACCTCGCTCCGCGGACGCACCGAGAACGTGTACGACGGTCTGCTGCCCTCGCAGCCCACCCTCGACAACTACGTGCGGGTCGCCGAGTCCTTCCCCCTGCTGCAGTACGTCGGCAACACCCTCGTCGTGGCCGTCCTGGCGATCACCTCGAACATGCTCTTCGCGGCGATGGGCGGCTACGCCCTGTCCCGGGCCGCCTGGAAGGGCCGCCGGACCGTTTTCACCGTGCTCGTGGCGACCCTGATGTTTCCCTTCGAGTCCGTGATGATCTCGATGTTCCTCACGGTCCGCGAGATGGGCCTGGTCGACACCCTCGTCGGCGTCTGGCTCCCCGGCGCGGTCTCCGTGCTCAACATCATGATCATGCGGGCGGCCTTCCTCGCCGTGCCGAAGGAGGTGGAGGAGGCCGCCGTGCTGGACGGGGCGGGCGAATGGACCCGGTTCACCCGGGTCTTCCTCCCCGCGGCCAAGGGCGCCCTGGCCGTCGTCTGCATCACCAGCTTCATGGGCGCGTGGGACGACTTCCTCTGGCCCCTGCTGGTCCTCACCGACAGCGACAACTACACCCTGCAGCTCGGCCTGAAGACCCTGGCCGGCGCCACCACCGTCAACGACCAGCGACTCGTGGCCGCCGGCGCGATGGCCGCGCTCATCCCGATGATGCTCCTCTTCTTCGCCCTCCAGCGTTTCTTCTTCAAGGGCGTGGGCGAGGGAGCCGTCAAGACCTGAGCCGGCTCCACCGCCGTCGGGCCGCACCGCCGTCAGGCCCCGCGCCCGCGTCCGTCCGGTCCGACCACCGTCCGTACCGACCACCGTCCGTACCGAACATCTCCCTGGAGCAGCTGTCATGCATGACGACCGCAGCATCACCGAACACCGCCTCCGCCGGGTTCTCAAGGAGCGAGTCAAGCCCGCCGTCCACTCCCGCACGGCCCCGCTGACCGTCGAGCGCTGGGAGGCACCGGGCGAGCCCGTCCGCGTCGGCGAGGGCCTCGCGGCGGACTACGGGCCCTGCGCCGTCGGCGACGCGTGGGGCCCGGCCTGGGGCACCACCTGGTTCAGGGTCACCGGCACGGTCCCCGAGGACTGGGCCGGCCGTACGGTGGAAGCCGTCCTCGACCTCGGCTTCGACCGGATGATGCCCGGGTTCCAGTGCGAGGGCCTGGTCCACCGGGCCGACGGCACCGAGGTCAAGGCGCTCAACCCGTACAACGACTGGGTGCGCGTGGCCGACCGCGCCGAGGGCGGCGAGCGCGTCGAGTGGTACGTCGAGGCAGCCTCCAACCCGGTCCTGGTCGACCACACGGTCACGTACGAGGGGGACCTGCCGACCAGCGGCGACCAGCCCCTGTACCGCCTCGCCCGGATGGAGCTCACCGTCTTCGAGACCGAGGTCTGGGAGCTGGTCCAGGACCTGGAGGTGCTCCACGACCTGATGACCCAGCTCGACACCGCGGACGCCCGCCGGTACGAGATCCTGCGGGCCGTCGGTTCGGCGCTGGACGCGCTCGACCTCGGCGACGTGCCCGCCACGGCGGCCGCCGCCCGCGCGTGTCTCGCCGGGGTGCTCGCCGCCCCGGCCAACGCCTCCGCGCACCGAATCAGCGCGGTCGGCCACGCCCACATCGACTCCGCGTGGCTGTGGCCGCTGCGCGAGACGGTGCGCAAGGTCTCGCGCACCACCTCCAACATGGTCAACCTGATGGACGGGCACCCCGAATTCGTCTTCGCGATGTCGCAGGCCCAGCAGCTCGACTGGATCAAGACGTACCGGCCCGAGCTCTTCGAGCGGATCAAGAAGAAGATCGCGGACGGGCAGTTCGTGCCGGTCGGCGGCATGTGGGTGGAGTCCGACACCAACATGGTCGGCGGCGAGGCCATGGCCCGCCAGTTCCTCTACGGCAAGAAGTTCTTCCTCGACGAGTTCGGCATCGAGACCCAGAACGTCTGGCTCCCCGACTCCTTCGGCTACACCGCCGCGATGCCGCAGATCGTCAAGCTCTCCGGCTCCAAGTGGTTCCTGACCCAGAAGATCTCCTGGTCCCAGACCAACAGGTTCCCGCACCACACCTTCTGGTGGGAGGGCATCGACGGCACCCGCGTCTTCACCCACTTCCCGCCCGTCGACACCTACAACAGCGACCTCGGCGGCGCCCAGCTCGCCCACGCCGCCCGCAACTACCGTGAGAAGGGGCGTGGTTCGCGCTCCCTGGCCCCCTTCGGCTGGGGCGACGGCGGTGGTGGACCCACCCGTGAACACCTCGCCCGCGCCCGCCGCCAGCGCGATCTCGAGGGCTCCCCGAAGGTCCGGATCGAGCGCCCGGACGCCTTCTTCGAGAAGGCCCGCGCCGAGTACGAGGACGCGCCCGTCTGGGCCGGTGAGCTCTACCTGGAGCTGCACCGCGGCACCTACACCTCCCAGGCCAAGACCAAGCAGGGCAACCGGCGCAGCGAATCCCTGCTGCGCGAGGCCGAGCTGTGGGCGGCGACGGCCGCGGTGCGGGTCGCGGGGTACGCGTACCCGTACGAGGACCTGGAGCGGATCTGGAAGACGGTGCTGCTCCACCAGTTCCACGACATCCTGCCGGGCTCGTCCATCGCCTGGGTGCACCGCGAGGCGCGCGAGACGTACGGGGCGGTGCGCGAGGAACTGGAGGGGATCACCCTCGCCGCGCAGCAGGCGCTCGCGGGCCAGGGCGCCGAGGAGCTCGTCTTCAACTGCGCCCCGCACGCCCGCCGCGGCATCCCGGCCGGGGGAGCGGGCCGCCCGGTCGAGGCCGGGGAGCCGGTCACGGTCGAGGAGCGGCACGGCGGCGGGCACGTCCTGGCCAACGGTCGGCTGCTGGTGGAGATCGACGGCCGCGGGCTGCTCGTCTCCGTCCACGACCTGGAGGCGCGCCGCGAATCGCTCGCCCCGGGCGCCGCGGCGAACCTGCTCCAGATCCATCCCGACTTCCCCAACATGTGGGACGCCTGGGACATCGACGAGTTCTACCGCAACCGGGTCACCGACCTCGTGGAGCTGGACCGGATGGAGGTCATCGGGAGCGGCCCGCGGGCGGCGACCGTACGGGTGACCCGCTCCTTCGGGCAGTCGAAGGCCGTCCAGCAGATCACCCTGCGGGCCGGAGCCAGGACGGTCGACATCGTCACCGACGTGGACTGGCACGAGACGGAGAAGTTCCTCAAGGCCGCCTTCCCGCTGGACGTGAAGGCCGAACGGACCGCCTGCGAGACCCAGTTCGGGCACGTCCACCGGGCCACTCACACCAACACCTCCTGGGAGGCGGCCAAGTTCGAGATCTGCGCCCACCGCTGGATCCACGCCGAGGAGCCCGGCTGGGGAGTGGCGCTGCTCAACGACTCCACCTACGGGCACGACGTGACCCGGGACGTCCGGGCCGACGGCGGCCAGACCACCACCGTCCGGCTCTCCCTCCTGCGTGCCCCGCGCTATCCCGATCCGGAGACCGACCAGGGCTCCCACACCCTGCGGTTCTCGCTCGCCCCCGGCGCGGGGATCGGGGACGCCGTCCGCGAGGGCCATGCGCTGAACCTGCCCGAGCGGGCGGTCCCCGGCGCGGGCCCGGTCGCTCCGCTCGTGGCCGTCGACGAGGACGCGGTGGTGGTCGAGGCGGTGAAGCTGGCGGAGGACCGCAGCGGTGATGTGATCGTCCGCCTCTACGAGTCCCGCGGCGGCCGTGCCCGGGCCACCCTCACCGCGGACTTCCCCGTCGCGGCGGCGGTCGAGAGCGACCTGCTCGAACGGCCCCTCGCGGGATCGGCGGTGGGGGAGCCCGACCCGGAGGGCTCCGTCCCGCTCACCCTGCGCCCGTTCCAGATCGTCACGGTCCGCCTGCGCCGGGCCTGATCACCGCCCGGGCGGGCCCCGGTCCGGCCGTCAGGGCCGGGGCCCGCTCTCCAGTGCCGTCCGCAGCTCGGCCAGCTGCGCCGTGTCATCCGGGAGTTCCAGCCCCTCGAGGACGGTGCGCGCCCGGACGCGGTCGAGGCCGCCGTGCCCGTCGCGGTGGCTGTGCAGGATGCCCCGGAAGACCGCCTCGTGCAGGGCCGGGACCCGGGCCGCGGCCCGGTAGGCCAGTACCTTGACCTGCCAGGGCACGCGTCCAGAGGATTCCAGCACGCGCCGGGCACGGCGCAGCACGGCTTCCGGGGCGTCCTTCTGCAGCTGTGTGACGTCCTTGCCGAGGACCTCGGTGAAGGCCGTCTCGGCGGTGTCGCGGTCCTCGAACCAGTCGGCGCGCAGGGAGCGGGTGATCGCCGCGCAGGCAGCCGGGGCGCCCAGTCGGCTGCGGTAGCCGTTCCAGAGCACGCGGGCCGTGTCCGGATCCGCGATGCCGCGGGCGGCGGAGGCGATCTCGACCATCACCCGGTGCTCGTCGAGGAGGTCCACCAGACCGAAGCCGAGCCGCAGCCGGTGCTCGATGTCGAGGGAGTTGTCCCCGAGGGCAGCCGCGGCCCACCGGTGGGCGACCTCGTTCGAGGTGAGCCGGCCCTCCCCGGACTCCCCGTCCGTCCAGGTGTGCTCGCCGGTCCGGACCACGCCCCGTTCGGCCAGCCAGAGCCGGGCCGACTCGCTGTCGGGCAGTTCGCCGAGGAAGTCCACGACCGCCCGGACGAATTCCTGCGGGGCGGCCGCGTGGACGAGGTGTCCCACGGGGATCGTGGTCAGCCGTGCGTCGGGGATCCGGCGGGACATCTCCGCGATGCGGTCCTGTGGGTACGGGCTCGTGGGGCCACCCGCCAGTATCAGGGTCCGTGCGGTGATACGCCCGAACTCGTCCAGTTCGTCGGGCTGGGGCAGAGAGCTCCCCCACTGCTCCGAGTCGAGCCATTCGGACCAGTCGATGTCGACGTGGTCGGGTCTCACCTGCCAGTCCTCGCGCGGAGCCGGAGCCTCCTCCAGGACCAGCCGGGCCACCCGCCCGGGCTGGTCCGCCGCGGCATGGTAGGCCGCTACCCCGCCCCCCGCGCGGCCGGCGAGGTCCACCCGGTCGAGGCCGAGGGCGTCCAGGAAGCCCAGGAGTACGGCGGCTCCCCAGTACGGCCACGGGTACGACCCCGCCGGCTCGGCGTTGCGGCATGCGTACGGGAGGTACACCCGGCGTGTGCGCGCGAGCTCGGCGCGGAGCACTGCCCAGTCGCCCTGATCGGGCAGCAGCACCAGCGGGTCGCCGTCCGCCGGGCCCGACACCTGGTACTCCAGCGGGAGGCCATTCACGGTCAGGGAGCGGTGTTCGATCATCCGGCCGACGCTACCGGCCCCGGCCGCCCGCCGGGCGCGGCCCGGTTCGCGCCGGCGGCGTGAACTGTGCCACAGCTTCGGGAGGGCGGACCCCGTGGGCCCCGGGGCGGTGGGGCGCGACCCGGACACCTGGTTATGCACCTAGTTGCAAAACCTGCCTCGCCTCGCTAGAACAGGTTCATCACCCCCGCGCGAGGAGGCGCCCCTCATGAGTTCCCAGAGCCGGTACCCGCACCTGTTGAGCCCCCTGGACCTCGGCTTCACCACCCTGCCGAACCGCGTGATCATGGGCTCGATGCACACCGGCCTCGAAGAGCACCAGGGCGGCTTCGAGCGGCTCGCCGCCTTCTATGCCGAGCGCGCCCGCGGCGGCGCCGGCCTGATCGTCACCGGCGGCATCTCCCCGAACGACGCCGGCCGCCCCTTCGAGGGAGGCTCCCGCCTCACCACCGAGGACGAGGCCGCCGAGCACCGGGTGATCACCGAGGCCGTGCACGCCGAGGGCGGGAAGATCGCGATGCAGATCCTCCACTTCGGCCGCTACGCCTACCACAAGGACCTGGTCGCCCCCAGCGCCATCCAGGCCCCCATCAGCCCCTTCGTCCCGAACGAGCTCACCGACGCCGAGGTCGAGCGCACCGTCGAGGACTTCGTCCGCGCCGCCCGCCTCGCCAAGCTCGCGGGCTACGACGGCGTCGAGATCATGGGCTCCGAGGGCTACCTGGTCAACGAGTTCATCGCCGCGGCGACGAACAAGCGCACCGACCGCTGGGGCGGCGCGTACGAGAACCGCGTCCGCTTCCCGCTGGAGATCGTCCGGCGCACGCGCGCGGCCGTCGGCGAGGACTTCATTCTCATCTACCGCCTCTCCATGCTCGACCTCATCCCCGGCGGCTCCACCCTCGACGAGGTCGTCCAGCTCGCCAAGGAGATCGAGGCGGCCGGCGCCACCATCATCAACACCGGTATCGGCTGGCACGAGGCCCGCATCCCCACCATCGCGACCTCCGTCCCGCGCGGCGCCTACACCTGGGTCACCAAGCGGCTGATGGGCGCGGTGTCCGTCCCCCTCGTCACCAGCAACCGCATCAACACCCCGGAGATCGCCGAGGAGCTCCTCGCCGACGGCCGCGCCGACCTGGTCTCCCTGGCCCGCCCCTTCCTGGCGGACGCCGACTTCGTCGCCAAGGCCGCGGCCGGCCGCTCCGAGACCATCAACACCTGCATCGGCTGCAACCAGGCCTGCCTCGACCACACCTTCAGCGGCAAGATCACCAGCTGCCTGGTCAACCCGCGCGCCTGCCACGAGACCGAGCTCGTCCTGTCACCGACGCGTACGAAGAAGCGCGTCGCCGTCGTCGGCGCCGGTCCCGCCGGTCTCGCCTGCTCCGTCTCCGCCGCCGGCCGCGGCCACGCCGTCACCCTCTTCGAGGCCTCCGGCCACATCGGCGGCCAGCTCGACGTCGCCCGCCGCATCCCCGGCAAGGAGGAGTTCGAGGAGACCATCCGCTACTTCGGCACCCAGCTCGTGGAGGCCGGCGTGGAGGTCCGCCTGAACACCCGCGCCGACGTGGAGACCCTCCAGGGCTACGACGAGGTCGTCGTCGCCACCGGCGTCACCCCCCGCACCCCCGACATCGAGGGCGTGGACCGCGCCAACGTGGTCAGCTACCTCGACGTGCTGCGCGACGGAGCCCCCGTCGGCGAGCGCGTCGCCGTCGTCGGCGCCGGCGGCATCGGCTTCGACGTCGCCGAGTTCCTCACCGACAGCGGCGAGGGCGCCTCCCAGGACCCCGAGGTGTACTTCCGCCACTGGGGCGTGGACACCACGTACGCCGGCCCCGGCGGGCTCACCGCCCCCGAGCGCCCGGCGCCGCCGCGCCAGGTCCACCTCCTCCAGCGCAAGGCGACCAAGGTCGGTGCCGGCCTCGGCACCACCACCGGCTGGATCCACCGCGCGGAGCTCAAGCACCGCGGGGTCGTCTCCGTCGCCGGGGCCACGTACGACCGCATCGACGACCAGGGCCTGCACATCACCGTCGGCGGCGAACAGCACCTCGTGCCCGCCGACACGGTGGTCCTGTGCACCGGCCAGGAGCCGCGCCGCGACCTGTACGAGGCGCTGCGCGCGGCCGGGGTCGAGGCCCACCTGATCGGCGGGGCCGACGTGGCGGCCGAGCTCGATGCCAAGCGGGCCATCCGCCAGGGCACGGAACTGGCCGCCTCGCTCTGACGCAACTGCACGCAACCGCACGGAACTGTTCCGAAGGGGATTGTGGCGGCCCGGCCGGGCCGCCACAATCTCCCGGTGACGATCTCACCGGCAGACGCAGAAAAGATCCTTGTCGACAACTTCGCCCCCTGGGTGCTCGCCCTCGGACTGACCGTCCAGGAGACCGGCGAGCGGCACTCCGTGCTGCGCCTGCCCTGGTCGGACCAGCTGGCCCGGGACGGCGGCGGCCTCTCGGGCCAGGCCATGATGGCGGCCGCCGACACGGCCACCGTCATCGCGATCTCCGCCGCCCGCGGCGCCTACGGGCCGATGACCACGGTCCAGCAGTCCACGAGCTTCCAGCGGCCGGTGGTCGGGGCCGACGTACTGATCCACGTACGGGTGACCAAGCTCGGCAAGCGGATGGCCTTCGCGGACATCACCCTGACTCCCGAGGGCGCCCAGGACCCGGCGGCCACGGCCTCCACGGTGTACGCCCTGCTCGGCTGACGACCGGGAGGCCGGTCCCTTGCCCCGTCCCCTATGCTCGCGGTGCAGTTGGGGCGAACAGTCATTCATGGGGGCGGGCAGGCGCATGGCCGACGAGATCAAGTACGAGTACAAGACGGTGCAGACCGTTCGCGGCACCGACGGCCTGGTGATCTCGAAGATGCAGAAGGACGGCTGGGAGCTCGTCGAACAGGCCCAGGGCATGCTGCGCTCCACCCTCGACTTCCGTCGGCCGAAGAAGCCGCTGCCGCGGCTCCTGATCGGAGCTGCGGTCGGCGGCCTCGTGATCCTGGCCGTCGTCATCGGCGTGGGCGCGGCACTCGAGGACGGAGGCGGGAAGAAGGACGGGTCGAACAAGCCGACGGCGGCCACTGCGAGTGCAGAGCCCTCCGCCACGCAGACTGCGACTGCGACTGCGACTGCGACTGCGACTGCGACTGCGACCGTGGCCGTGGCCGGGTCGGCCGCCGCTGAGGTGATCACGTCTCAGAACAACCCGGAGTTCGCGGCGCTGCTGAAGACGGCGGACACGTGCGACAGCGCGAACCTCGACTTCGCGACCAAGTACAAGGGCAGGACGGTCGCGTTCGACGGCTCGATCGTGGACATGGCGCCCCGCGGTGACCACGACACCCGTTACGACCTCCTCCTGGGTCCGGGCGACGAGGGACCGAAGACGGGGATCGGCCCGGCCTTCCGGTACGAGGACGTCGACGTCCTCGGCCTGAAGCTGACCGGCCGGAACGCCCCCGCCACCGTCCGCGCGGGCGACAAGTTCCGCTTCGTCGCCGAGGTGGGCGCATTCAACGCGAAGCAGTGCCTCTTCGTCCTCGCCCCCGTCTCGACGGAAACCCGGTAGCCGAAAACGCGTTGGCGGGCGGCGGAGCGGCTCGCCTACGCTCGCACCCGTCGACCGACCACGACGGCGGCCGCGCGGCGCGGGGGAGCGGAACCATCGCAGGGATCGATCCGGGGGAATCCGGAAACCGCGGACCTGTTCCGCCGCCGCTGCGGCGCAACAAGGACTTCAACGTCTTCTGGCTCGGCCAGGCGCTCTCCGTGCTCGGAGGGTCCGTCTCGTTGCTGGCCCTTCCCCTGCTCGTCCTCGACGCCACCGGGTCCATCGTCCAGATGGGCCTGGTCACGGTCGTCTCCGGCGCCACCGCCATCGGCACCGGGGTGTTCGCCGGGTACGTGGTGGACCGGGTGGACCGCCGCAGGCTCATGATCGTCTGTGATCTGGCGCGGGCCGGGCTGCTCGGCGCGGTCCCGTTCGTCTGGTGGGCCGCCGGACCGCAGATCTGGCTGCTGTACGTGCTGACCGCGGTGGCCGCCGTACTGAAGACGCTGTTCGACGTCTCGTACGTGACGGCCATCCCGAACCTGGTGCGTACTCAGGACCTCACGGCCGCCAACGGACGGCTGATGGGGACCTTCGCGCTCGGGAGCCTGCTCGGGCCGGTGGTGGCCGGATTCCTCACGGCCGGGGTGGGCGCGGACCGGGCGCTGGCCCTGGACGGGGCGACCTTCCTGGTCTCGGCCGCCAGCCTGGGCTGGGTACGGTTCACGGCCCGTCCCGCCGGGGAAGGCGCGGACAACACGGGCTCCGGGGCCGGGTCGTCCGGGGCCGGGGCCGGGTCCGGCCCCGCGGCTGCGGCGGGAGCCGGGGTGCTCCGGGAGATGTTCGTGGTCGGCTTCCGCTTCCTGTGGAGCCATCCACTGCTGCGTCCGCTGACCGTCCAGCTCACCCTGTTGACCTTCGTCACCATGGGCGCCACCGACCTGCTGATCTACCGCGTCCAGCACGACCTCGGCCGGGACGCGGCCACCCTCGGCTACGTGATCTCGGTCAGCGGGGCCGGCTCCGTCGCCGCGGCCCTCGGCGCGGGGCGGCTGCGCCGGATCCTCGGCTTCGGCCCGTGCTGGCTCGCCTCGATCGCGATGATCGCCGTCGGGGTGACCGTGACGGGCGTCAGCCGCAGCGTGCCGGTCATCGCCGCACTGGCGGCCGTCTTCATGTTCGGGATCACCCTCGGCGGGATCTGCACCATGACCCTGCGCCAGGAAGTGACCCCCGACCACCTGCTCGGCCGGGTCACGTCCGCCTTCTGGACCGTGCACAACGCCTCGGGCCCGGTGGGCGCGGCCGTGCTCACGCTGCTGGCCGCCCGCCACGGAGTGCCGGCCGTCAGCCTCGCCGGCGGTGCGCTGTGCCTGCTGGTGCTCGGCGGCGGGCTGCTGACCCCGCTGCGCGGCGGCCGCGCGGACGCCGCCGTTGCCGCGGCCGCGGACCGCGAACCGGCCGCCGGGCCGTCGGCGCGCGCGTAGGGTGCCCTTCTGCGATCGTGGATCACAGGTAGCCGCACCGAGGAGCCGACATGTCCGGACAGTTCGAGGCGAGTGTCGAGATCGACCGGCCCGTGGAGGCGGTCTTCGCCTACTTGGCCGACGGGCGCCACGACCCCGAGTTCAGCCCGCGCGTCCAGGAGATCACCAAGACCCCGGACGGCCCCACGGCCCTCGGCACGGTCTTCCGGAGCACGGTCAAGGACGCCGGGATGAAGACCGGCCGGGAGTTCCGCATCGTCGGCTTCGATCCGCCGCACCTGATCCGCTGGAAGGAGCAGACCCGCAACCTCGTCACCGCGGAGGGTGGCTACGACTTCGAAGCACTCCCCGACGGCCGTACGCGCGTCCGGATCTTCAACACCCTCGAAGGCCACGGCCTGGGCAAGCTGCTCGTCGGTCTCGCGGCCGGCGCGGCCCGCAAGGACGCCCCCGCTTTCGGCCGCCGCATCAAGGCGGCCGCGGAGGCGTCCCTCACGGGCTAGATCGTGTCCGGCCGGTGTCAGAACCGGCCGGGGCCGGACGGGAACGGCAGCGGCTTCGACGGCGCCGCCGATTCGCGCCGCTCGGCGGCCGCCGGCGGGTTCTGGCAGGTCACGTCCTGGGCGGGCAGACGGCCCGTGGTCAGGTAGGCGTTGACCGGGGCGTTGGCGCAGGAGGTGGGGTCGAAGAGGTACACGCCGTGGCCCTCACCGCCCGCCGCCAGCACCATCCGCGAACCCTTGAGGGCGCGGTGCAGGCCCTGACCGCTGACGAGCGGGGTCTGCGAGTCCCACTCGTTCTGCACCGTCAGCACGTTCGCCTTCTTGTTCATCGGCGTGGCCGCCTCGGCCGGCCGGTCCCAGAAGGCGCAGGGCTTGATGTTGGACGCGAAGTCCCCGTACAGCGGGTACTTGACCTTGTCCTTCGCCGCGTCCCGCTCGTACTGCTCCGTGTAGCGGGGCCAGGTGCCCGTGTCCCCGCACGCCACGGCCCAGAACACGGCGGTGCCGTTGTCCGAGGCGGGCTCGGCCGCCGCGCCGCCGGTCAGCAGCCGCTTCAGCTCCGTCAGGGTCGTGCCCGCGGGCAGCGGCTCGGCCTCGGCCGCGGCCTTCAGGGCCACGACCAGGGGAGTGGCCTGCGCCGGGTAGAAGAACACCCCGCGCGCGGACCGGATCATGTCCCCGTCGACCTTCAGGCCGTCGAGGTCGATGGGCTCCTTGTCGGCGCGCGCCACCAGCCCCCAGAACGTCTCGGACACGGCCTTCGGGGTCTCGCCCAGCTGGTGCTCCGCCGACCGCTGCGCCGCCCACTGCGTCCACCGCGCGAAGGCGGGCTCGGCCTCGGTGGCCCAGACCTGGATCATGCCGCGCCAGATCCGCTGCGGGTCCACACCGCTGTCGAGCACGAAGCGGTCCGTGCGGTCCGGGTACATCTGCGAGTACACCGCGCCGAGGTAGGTCCCGTACGAGTAGCCCAGGTACGAGAGCTTGCGCTCGCCCAGCACCGCACGGATCGTGTCCATGTCCCGGGCCGTGTTGCGGGTGGTGATGTACGGAAGCACCGAACCGGCCTTCTCGCGGCACTTGTCGGCGACGGTGCGCGCCCACGTCACGTCGGAGCCGAAGCTCTCCGGACGGTAGGCGCGGTCGAAGTTCTGCTCGGCGTCGGTCAGTCCGCAGGTGATCGGGCTGCTCGCGCCGACCCCGCGCGGGTCGAAGCCTATGAGGTCGTACTGTTCCCGGACGTCCTTCGGCATCGCCTCGTTCATCAGCAGCGGCAGGTCGAGTCCGGAACCGCCCGGGCCACCGGGGTTCAGCAGCATGGCGCCGTGCCGCTTGGCCGGATTCTCGCTCTTGAGCCGGGATATGGCCAGGTCGATCGTGCGCCCGTCGGGACGCCGGTAGTCGAGCGGGACCTTGAGCGTGGCGCACTCGTACGAGGCCGGCTGCTCGGTGCTGCAGCGGTGCCAGGCCGGCTTCTGCCGAAGGTGGTCCGCGACCGGGGCGGCGGTGGCCTGGGTCGCGGACAGCAGGGGTACGGTGGTTGCCACGAGTCCGGCGGCGGCGAGCAGCGGTGCGAAGCGTTTCAGGCGCACTGAGCCGTTCCTTTCGATGAAGTCGCTTACACCTCCACCTTGTTGCACACGGAGCCCGGCCGAATCATCCCGGAGGGTCGTGCCCTCTGCTCCTCACGAACGAGCTGTTATCCGGACAACTGGCCGACACGCCGCAGTCGGCCCCCAGTGCTCCACCGGGGGCCGACGTGTCGAGCGGGTCAGGGGAGGGGCTCAGTGGCCGCCACCGTGTGTGGCACCGGGCTCCGGGGAGCCGCCGCCACCGTGGGTGTCCCCGGCCTCCAGGGAGCCGCCGAGCTTTCCGCGCAGGGTGTTCAGGGCTTCCTCCTTCTGCGCGGTGACGACCCATCGGTCCCCGACCAGGTACGTGCCGCCGTACATCCGGGCCTCGGTCAGCCAGGCGCGCAGGCCCGGCTCGGCGGTGAAGGTGATCATGCGGTAGACGACCTGCCCGGCCTCGCAGCCGCCCTGGCGCAACTCCTCGGCCTCCACGTTCACTTCAGCGGTGCAGCCGATGGCCGTGGCGATCTGCTCGAGCGAGGTTCCGGGCGCCGCCGGCGCCGTCGGCGCCGCGGTCCCGTCGGCCTCCGCCGCGGTCCTGCTCGCCCCCGCCGGGGTGTGGTCCGCCTGTGCCTGCGCGGTGCAGCCGACGCACAGCAGCGCGGCGGCGCACGCCGCGGCGACGGCCGGAAGTGACGGGCGGATCCGCCGGGTGCGGCGGTCGGTGGACGGCATGGCGACCTCTCTGACTGATCGGGGAGGGGTCGTGGGGGGGGGGGGGGGGGGCGGCGGG
>NZ_JBSGXU010000206.1:0-13987 GCF_053610205.1 Streptomyces sp. NPDC054932
GGCGGCGGGGGAGCCCCGGCGCCCGTGCCCGTCCCCTCCCTGGCGATCGGCGACGCCGCCGAGAAGGCCGCCGCGGCTGTGCCCGGCGGGAAGGTGACCGCGCTGCGCGCCGTCGCCCAGGAAGGCGGCGGCAGCGCCTGGCTGGCCGTGGTCATCGGCACCGACGGAGTCCGGCACGCGGTCACCGTGTCCGGCACGGACGGCACGATCACCAGCAACACCACCAGGGACCGCTGAGACACCCCCTACGGGGTCATGGCCCGGCCCCCGATACCGGGGGCCCCGGCGAGCTGCCCCCGCCACCAGGCCTCCATCTCGCCGCCGCTCATGCCCGCCCAGGCCGGGGTCCGTTCGACCTGGGCGCGGCCCAGCCGGCGGGCGAGGGAGACCAGCTCCCGCCCGGCGGCGCCGCGGGTCTCCTCGTAACCGCGCAGCAGTTCCTCGAACGACCCGCAGCGGCGCCAGCCGTCGGCGAGGGCGGTGGCGTCCTGGAGGGCCTTGGCGGCGCCGCTCGTGTTGTGCGGACGTACGACGCTCGCCGCGTCCCCCGCGAGCAGCAGCCGCCCGGCGGCGGTACGGGCCGTCTCCATGTCGTAGATGGGCTGGACGAAGGTGTCGGCCGGGTCGGTGAGCGCGAGCGCCCGCCCCCAGTAGGTCGGGAACTCGCGATCGAGCAGAGCCGCCAGATGCTGTGCCAGCGCGGGGGTCAGGCCGCCGGGCGGAAAGCTCGTCGGATCGTCGAGGCGCAGCTGCCCGTCCTGCGGCGGAGCGGCGTAGAGCACCCAGTTCACCCGCGGTCCGTCCGGCCCGGGGATGCGGTAGATGACGCAGGAGCCGCCCGGGAAGCAGACCGTGGTGCCCGCCTGCGGCACCGAGTCCGCGACGCTGCCGAGCTCCGCGAGCAGCGCCGCGTCGAAGTTGCCGCGCCAGCACACGTATCCGGCGTACTGCGGCCGGGAGTCCGGGCACAGGGCCGCGCGCACCACCGACCGGTACCCGTCGGCTCCGACGACCAGGTCGTAGTGTTCGACACGGCCACCCGCGAGCCGCACCCCGGCGCCCCCGGTACCGGCCTCCTCGACCCCGGCCACCGTCTCGCCCTGCCGGTAGACCACCGCGTCCGGAACGGACTCCCGGAGCCCGTGCCAGAGCAGCCCCCAGTGGTAGGAGTGGAAGGGGAACGTCTGCTCCCAGATCACCCGCCCGCCCGGCCCGTGGCCGTCGTCCCGGACCACCCAGCGGCGCTGCTCCAGCGGGTGCGCCGCGATCCCCGCCGGCAGCGCCCCGCTCGCGCCGAGCTCGGCGGCCCGGTCGTTGTGGATGCACAGCCCGACACCCCGGTCCTGGAGCCGCCCGCGCGTGCGCTCCAGTACCACGACCCCGTCGGCGCCCGCCCGCGCCGCCGCCGACGCGATGGCGCAGCCCGCAATGCTCCCGCCGACCACCGCGACCGTTCCGCCCCGCATGACCGCCTCCTGTCGATGACCACAACGGACCTGTCCCGTGCGGGGCCGGTCACTGTACTGAAGGACGGGGCGACGCCGTGCCCGGACCGTTCGGATCCGGCCGCGACACCCCCTGGGGGCCCGTGGTGACCGTGGTGCCCGACGTGCCCGTCCGCGTCGTCGGCGGGGTGGGCCGCACCGAGCCCTGGAGGGCCAGCGTCGTGAGGACGACCAGCGAGTCCGTCCATCCCAAGGGGGCCACGGCGGACGGCAGTCCGGCCCCGTTCACGGTCTCGGGCAGCTCGCCGAGCCCGTTCCGCTTGGACAGCACCCAGTCGAGCACCCTGCCCGCCTTCGCCTGTTCACCCGTGCCGGCCCAGGCGAGCGCGAAGAAGGAGGTGCTGGCCGTCCACGCGTAGGAACCCCAGCTGAAGGAGGGGTCGTTGCCGGGCGAGACCCCGCCGTTGGGCAGCAGCAGCGCCCGGTAGGTGGAGTCCAGCGCCTCGCCGAGACCGGCCGGGGCGGAGTTGAACGGGGGCGCCATGAAGGCCACCGCGCTGTCCCGGCCGTGCTCGCCGTCGACCGTCCGCTGGTACCCCAGAGGTGCGAAAGAGGTGGCGATCCCGGCCGACAACCGCCGGGCCGCGTCCCCCCAGCGCTCCGCGTCCGCGTCCATGCCGAGCCGCGCGGCCAGGTCGGCCGCGGAGTTGAGCCCGGCCAGCAGGGGAGCGGCGGTACCGATGTTGGTCGTCGTCGTGTCCAGCTCCCAGTAGTCCGGGGACGCCGGAGGCAGCCCGTCCGGTCCCAGCGACCGCGCCGCGTAGTCGGCCGCCTTGCGCACCATCGGATAGAGCGTGCGCAGCCGTTCGTCCCGCCCGCCGGGCGGCGCCGCCCGGTACCACTGCCAAGTGGCCCAGGGAACCCAGCCGTTGCCGTCCAGCTGCCACTTCCGCGCGTCCGGCGGACCGCTGCCGTCCAGCTTGGTACGGGCCTCCCAGGTCCCGTCGGCCCGCTGGGTGAGCGCGTCGTAGCCCAGGATCCGGTACGCCTCCTCGTCGTGCCCGGTGGCGGCGAAAGCGACCGCCGCGAACGCCCCGTCGCGCGGCCAGGAGTACTCCCAGGGCGGCGACCACGCCGCGGCGAAGGCCCCGTTCGGCTTCAGCAGCGCCCGCATCGACAGCAGGGCGCGCTGCGACGCGGCCCGCTGCGCGGCGGTGGCACCCGGCACCGTGCCCGCCGCGAGCCACGCGCGGCTCTCCTCCACCTGCGCCAGGGCGCCCGGGTCGTCCGCCTCGACCACGGTCGACGCCGAAGCTCCGTCGGGCAGGTACCGCCACCGCCCGGAGGGCAGGCTCAGCACGTTGCTGCCGTCGACGTAGGAGGCGCCCACGGCGAAGGAGGGCAGGACGGCCTCGGTGGCGACCCGGTTGGTCAGCAGGCCCGAGGTACGGGCGGCCAGGGCGGATGTGGGTACGTAGCAGGGCTCGCTCTCCCCGCAGCGCTCGCTGCCGGTGGGATTGACGTGGAAGGCCAGCCGGGAGGCGTAGGCGTGCCAGCCGCCCCAGTACGCCCGGTCGTAGTTCCAGCTGGTCAGCGAGCCGGGCACGGACCGATTGGTGCCGTACCAGGCGACCGGCCCGCTCTCCGCGGTCGTGGCCTGGACGAACAGGTAGTACGTGGTGCCCGCGGTCACGGAGGCGCTGAGCGGGAATTCGACCCAGCCGGCGCCGGCACCGCCGAGCGCCGCGAGGTCCAGGGTCTGCGAGGCGATCACCGACCCCGCGTCCGCGCGGTCCCGGCGGACCTGGGCGGTCACGGTGCCCGTCGCCGCCCCGCTGCCCAGCCAGACGCTGACCCGGGAGAGCCGGGTGCCGTCCACCGTGAACGCCTGGGCCGCCGCGTTGTTCGTGGCCTTCACGCTGAACAGCGCGCTCTCGTGGCCGATCTGACCGTCATAGGGAACGGCGGCCGCCGTGCCCGGGAGCGCGGCGGGTACCCCGGTCAGGGCCAGGGAGAGCACGGCGGGCAGCACGGTCCTCGCGAACGCCATCTGATACCGGTCCTTCCTGTTCGACGGGCGCGCGGGGCGGAGGGCCGGGGCGCCGAAAGCTGGACCCACCATGCAGGTATCCGGCATCGGGGAGGGGGGAGTCGGGACGTGTCCCACCGGATGGGGCCGCAGCGGCATCCGATCGTGTGACGGAAACAGCGGCGGCAACCGGTGCGGCGACCGGTGTGGCGGCCGGGTCGGCAACCGGAGCGGCGCGCGTCGGTGGAGGCAGCGCTCGGCGGGCACGCCGGGGCGCGCGCGGACGCCCCAGGGCGCGCGGGGAAGCGGATGCGCTTGCTTCGGAAGATTCTCGGCGACCGGCCTGCACGATCGGGCTCGTTTTCCGATGGGGTGGTGAATGGGAGCGCCTGACGCTCCCCGGCTGCCGGTTCGGGGGCAGGCAGGCCGGTTGCCCGTGATCCACCTGGAAGGTTCCGCGCCGACGTGAATGTTGCCCAGACGGCCGCCCTCGCGCTGTTAGTCACCACCGCCCGTTGTCTCGACATCGATGTGTTCAGGGCGCCGAGGCGCCTGCCGGGTGCGGGGGTACGCACCGGAACCGGCGGGCCATCCGCCGGCCGACGCCGTGCCGCTTTCCGCGCCCGCCGCCAAGAGGTCGCCGCCACCCCGGTGTGCGGCGACGAACAGCTGTGGGGGAGCGTATGAGCGAAGGCGAATTCGACCCATCGGGGGACCGGGCGGTCTCCAGCGAACTGGCCGGAGTACTGCCGGTGGACTTCACCGCTTTCCACTCCCAGCAGCACCGCGCCTATCTGCGCTATGCCCACCTGCAGCTGGGGAACCCCAAGGACGCCGAGGAAGTCGTCGACGACGTGTTCACCTTCCTGCTGAAGGTGTGGCACCAGGCCCTGAAGGAGGCGAGCCTCCACGGCTTCGCATGGGCGGTGCTGCGCGAGCACGTCGAGAGGCGGCTGGCGGCTCTGGGCCGGCAGGTGGCGATGGTGGAGACGGCCTGGTTCGCCGCGCTGCGCCGCTCGTCCAGAGAGCGCCTGGAGCTGCTGGAGTCGAAGCTCGGGCTGTACGCGGCGATCGCCGGCCTGTCCGAGCGGCAGTACGACGTGGTGCTGCTGGCCTTCCTCCTGGGCAACGACTCCGACACGGTCGCCCGGATGATGGGGATCACCCCCGCGACGGTCCGCTCGCACATCCGCGGCGCACGCCGAACCCTGTCCCGCAAGCTCGGGGTGGAATGGATCCCGGGAGAGGAGAAGGACCAGTGAGCGACATGCCCCGCCACCGCGACATGCCGCTGTGCGAACTGGACGCGGCCCTGGAGGACGCGACGGTCCTCGCGGAGGAGTACGCCGGATACGACGAGGGCGCGGCCCGGCGCCGGATCGCCCGCCGGGTCGTCGCCGACCGCGCCCGCTCGGCCAGCGGAACCACCGGCCCCCCCGGCGCCGCGGTCCCGGCGACGCGGGGGCAGGCCGCCTCCACCGCGGCCGACGACCTCGTCCTGGACGCCGCCTGTCACGCGCGCGCCGCCCGGGGCCTGGACGACATCGCCTGGTGCCTCGTGGAGAGCCGGCCCTTCGCCGAACTCGCCCTCGGCACCGACTCCTGGCCCCACGGCGCGGACTCTGCGCTGCTGTTCGGCTGCCTGCTCCACCTGGCCGACCGGATGGAGGGCGCGCAGTTCTGGTTCCAGTACGCGGCCGGGGCGGGCTCACAGACCGCCGCCCGCTGCCTCTACCTCCTCCACCTCGCCCGCGCCGAGGTCGCGACCGCCCGCTACTGGAAGGAGCAGGCCCGGATCCTGCCCCCGGAAGCCCACCTGCCGCCGCTGCCCCAGATGCCGGAACACCTCGAAGAGGCCCTCGGTGCCTCGGTCATCTGGACCTCCCCGCCCATCACCACGCAGGACCTCACCGCCTTCACCACCAGCCCCGGGCGGGGCGGCAGGCCCCCGTGCCGGCTTCCCTTCCGACTGCGCCAGGCGCTCATGGCCCGCCCGCGCAAGGAGCACCCCGACCTGGGGGAGTTCTTCACCCCCGGACCGCAGGTCGCGGTCGCGGTCGCGCAGAACGCCCGGCTCAACCCCCTGCACCTGACGGACCAGGCGAACGCCTGGGCGCTCGAAGCACTGAAGGAGCCCCGGCTGACCCACGCCGCCCGGAGGACCTTAGAAGGAGGCCCCGCCCCCGCCCCACTGGAATCCGCCCATCAGGCACTGCGCGTCCTGGAAGTCATCAACCGCTACTCGGGCGGCGTGAACCTGACCCAGATCGCCCGGGAAACGGCCCTGCCCCAACTGGTCCTCGCCCGGGCCATGGAGCAGCTGATCCGGGCGAATCTGGCCACCCCGGCCGGACCGGACGCGTACGTCGCCGGCAACGCCCTCCTGCTGGCCGAATCGGCGAACGGAGACGGACGCGGGCACCTGCACGAGACCCTCGCCTGGGTGCGGGACGCCGTCGGCGCCGCCGTCTACGTCGCCCGCTACACCGACGGCGAGGTCTCCATCACCCAGTACGCCGACGGACCGGCCGCACCCGTGGTCGAGGAGTGGATCGACTTCCGCGTGGCCGCCCACGCCTCCGCGGTGGGCAAGGCGCTGCTGACCCAACTCGACTACGACGACCGGAAGGACCACCTGGCACGCCACCGGCTCACCCGGTTCACCCCGCACACCCTCACCAGCCAACAGGCCCTCTTCCACCAGCTCGACGACCGCCCGCCGAACACCCCCCTCCTCGACCTGCAGGAGTACGCGATCGGCACGGTGTGCGCCGCGGTGCCGATCACCGCGGGCCCGAAGGCGGAATGCGTGGCCCTGTCCATCCCGGTCCCCGACCCCGGCCGGTTGAAGCAGGCCGCCCGGATCCTGCAGAGCGAGGCGGCCGCGGTCCTACTCGCCCTGATCGTCGCCGGCAGCACCCCGCCCACGGCACGCCGGCCGGAGGACACCGTGCTGTCGACGACGGCATGAACGACGGGACGGGCGGGGGGGCCGCGCCCCCCCCCCCCGTCCTGGCCCGCGAACGGACCGTCACCACACCTGCTGAGCGGGTGTGTCACCCGTGGTTCAGTGGAAGCTGGTGTTGTGGCACTGGAAGCTGGCCGAGCTGGCGAGCAGCACGTCACCTTCCGCCTCGGACATCTCGAGCTGCTGGAGATCGAGGATGGACATGGGATTCACCTCCTTTCGGTGTTCGTGCGGGCGGGTGCGTCACCCGTGGTTCAGTGGAAGCTCGTGTTGTGGCACTGGAAGCTGGCGGTGCTGCCCAGCAGCACGCCGCCCTCTTCCTCGGCGATCTCGAGCTGCTGCAGGTTGAGGATGGACAAGACGTTCACCTCCTCCCCGCTGTCGGGGGATGCGTGGGCCGGTCACCGGCTCAGACGATCGTGCCGTGGCACATGTAGCTGATGGCGCTGGCCAGCAGCACGCCTTCTTCCTCGGCGATCTCGAGCTGCTGCAGGTTGAGGACGGACATGACGGGTCACCTCCCTTCGGCTGTGAGGGTCTTGCCGCGCCGGGAGCGGCGCAGCGGGCTTCGGGCGGCGGTGGTCGGAGCCGGACCGCCGAGCAGGGGGAGGAAAAGGTCGGTGCGGCGGTGCGCGGAGTCCATCGCCAGGAGCACGCCGGCCGAGCCGGTCGCCAGGTCCATCGACAGTCGGACCAGGTGTTTGCCCGGGAAGGCGAGGCCGTCGCCGTAGGGGACGGCGTGCCGCCACAGGTCGCGCCGGTGCCCCTGGAGAGCTGCCTCGTCCGCGGCGCCCCGGCCGGCGGCCGTCAGGAAGTACAGCAGTCCGGCGCGGCCGTCGAGCAGGCCGGGGAAGACGGTGAACTGGCCGCGTGCCGCCTTCCGGATCGCACCGAGGGCATCGATGAAGCCGGGGTCGGCGCGGTGCTTCAGGAAGGCTGCCAGGGCGAGTCCGATGCCGGTGGACCCGGTGCCGAGGTAGATCACGGATCGCCAGCCGTCGTCGACCTGCAGGGATCCGTCGACGTCCGCGCACCGTGAGAGGTCGCGGCGCAACGCCTTCTCGGCGAGGTCGAGGTGACCCGGCTCGCCGGTGCGTTCGTGGAGGCGGACGAGGAACAGGGCGGCTCCGGCCGCCCCGGTGGTCAGACCCGCGCCCGGGTCCGCGCCGGCCGGGCGGGCGAGAGAGGCCTCGACGCGGTCGGCGATGCGCCGGGCCTGGTCGAGGTGGCCGCCGTCTCCGCCGCGCGCATGGAAGCCGAGGGCGGCCAGGCCCGGGCCGGGCAGTCCGGTCAGCAGGCCGGGACTGGTCGTTTCGGTGGTGCGGGCCAGGGCCCGGCCCAGGATGTCGGCGGCCTCGTCGTGCTGTCCGAGGAGGTCGAGGACGGTGGCCACGCCGCAGGAGCCGTTGAACAGGCCGACCGGAGCGTTGGTGATGTTGCGCAGGGCTGTGCTCGCGAGCCAGTCGGTCCATGCCGGGTCGACGGCGTGGCCCGTGGCGTGCAGGGCGTACAGGACGCCTGCGGCGCCGTGGGACAGGCTGGTGCCGCCGCCCTCCTGGGCTCCGTCGGGGTCGTTGGGGAAGAGCCGGTCGTCCCGGTCGGGGGTCGCGGAGGCGGTGAGCGCCGCCACGAGCCGCGCCCGGTTCTCCTCCCAGTCCCGGCCGGCGGGTCCGGAGCCGTCCGCTGCCGGTGGCGGTGTGGTTCCGGCGATCGACGCCATGGCGGCGGCGGCGTTGCGGGCGTACCCGGAGGGCAGGGGGAAGCGTTCGTGCGCCCAGCGTGCGAGCTCGTCCGGCTTGGCCGGGTCCAGGCCGGACAGCGCTCCCAGCGGGATGAACTGGCCGAGGCGCACGGCGGCCAGGCCGTAGGCGTCGATGTCGGTGCCGGTGACATGGGCGGGCGCGGCGAACCCGGGCGCGCCCAGCAGGCCGGTGCGCTGCTCGCCGACCGGGTGGGCGGCTTCCAGGTCGATGAAGGCGACGGTGTCGTCGGGGCGCACGATGATGTTGTTCGGGTGCAGATCGCCGAAGACGATCCCGGCCCGGTGGACGACCGCCGTTGCCGCGGCGACCTTGTCGAGGACGGAGAGCGCCCAGCGGGTGTAGTCCGCGTACGCCTCCGGTGTCGCGCCGGGACGCACCAGCGGCAGGCGCAGCACGCCGGCCTTCGCCAGCGAGTCGCCGTCGATGTGTTCCTGGACGAGGAAGTGGTGTTCCCAGTAGGTCTCGTAGCCCAGTACGCGCGGTACGAGGCCGGTGTCGGCCAGTGCGAGGAGCATGCGGTGCTCGCGCTGCAGGCGGGCGACCGCGTCGTGGCCCGCGGCGTCGAGTCCGGCCAACGGCCGTGCTTCCTTCAGCACGACCAGGTCGCCGCTCTTCGGATCCTTGGCCAGGTAGACGCCGCCCCCGTTGGAGAAGTGCAGCGGCCGCACGATCTCGTACGGCAGGTCGACGCGGCTGATCACGGTGAACCGTTCGATGCGGTCCCGGACGAAGCCGGGCATCGGGGCCCACTGCGGAGGGGTGAACGCCGCGGTGCGCGGATCGCGCA
This sequence comes from Streptomyces sp. NPDC054932, assembly GCF_053610205.1. Classification (NCBI taxonomy): domain Bacteria; kingdom Bacillati; phylum Actinomycetota; class Actinomycetes; order Kitasatosporales; family Streptomycetaceae; genus Streptomyces; species Streptomyces sp. NPDC054932. The sequence goes on from NZ_JBSGXU010000206.1 coordinate 8,993, forward strand.
CCGGTGTTCCGTCCGGCCGGACGATGGCGAGGACGGGGGCGTCGCCCCCGTCGTGGGCCCACCGCGCGGCGAAGGCGCCGTACCGTACGAACACCGGGCTGCTGTCGCTCCAGCGCAGGTCGGACAGGATGTAGGGGCCCTGCTGCCCGTCCAGTGCGGCCGTGAGGCCGTCCAGCAGCGTCTTCAGCTCCTCGTCGCCCGACGGGTAGACGGTGATGAACTTCCCCGAGGAACCGCGGTGGGCGTACTTGGAGTTGAACGCCGCCAGCAGGCGGCCACTGCGCAGGTACTTGAAGGCGACGCGGTGGGTGGTGCAGACGGCGGCGGCCTTGTCCAGGATCTCCTGGGCGGCAGGGGCCGCGGCCGATATGTGGATCTTCCACCCCTGCGCCGGCAGCGGCCGGCCGAAGAACACCCGCACCCACACGTCCGCGTCGTCCTGCGACACGGTGGCGTCGCCCACCGGCGGCGGTGTCCAGCGGTCGTCCTCGTCCCGGATGCGCTGCGGCACGTCGTAGAACACCGGGTCGGCCAGACAGAACGCGTACATCTGAGCCAGGTTCATCGCGTCCCCCTCCCGGAATCGTGGATGGCCAGTTCGTCGGTCATGGCGACAACTGTGCGGCGGGCCGGTCCTCGTGGGATGAACGGTCGGCCATCACCGGCGATCGTCGGCGATCGCAGGTGATCACCGGCGTCGACCGTCCGCCCATCCCGCGTGGACGGCCGCCGCCGACTCTGTTTCCCGGCGGCCGCTGGGCCGCCGCAGACAGCCACGGAACAAGGGAAGAGCCCCCATGATCAACTCGAAGCGCATCCGCCTCGCGCTCGTCACCTTCGTCGCGATCGGGGCGACGTTGGCCGCAGCGCCCGCCCAGGCAGCGGGTGCGGCCCGGGCCGCGTCCCACGCCCAGGCGTCGGTCGCCGCCCCCGCCGACGCACAGATCTCGCCGATGCGCTGCCGCGACGACGGTCAGGGCTGCCCCCCGTCCTTCTTCAAGGAGGACTGCACGAACATCGCCACCCCGCAGTACATCGACGACCTGTCGCAGGACCACATCAAGCAGCGGATGCAAGAGCGCCGGATCACGGAGGCGGACATCCAGGACGCCGTCAGGATCGGTTCGCGGACCGCCGACTGCCAGGCCAACGGCCGTTGGAAGTACGAGTTGGGCATCGGGCGGGTCGGGGCCACGCTGGTCGTCATCGTCGCCTGGAACAAGTCCAAGCAGCAGTCGGTGGCCGTCACCTCCTGGTGGAACTGACGGTACGGTGGCCTGCCCGGATCGCGTCCGGGCGGGCCACCGCGGTCCTCGCACAGCGGTGACCGGCATGGTGCACGGGCACGGCATGAGACACCGGGGAGGTGGGGCGGGTGCCCGGAGCGGACCCGGCCACCGGCGCCCCCGAGGGTGACGGCGGCCGCCGTTTCCGGCTGCTGGGGCCGGTCCGGGTGTGCCTGCACGGCACTTCGGTACGCCCGGGACCGCCACGACAACAGGCGGTCCTCGGCTTCCTGCTGCTGCGGCGCCGCCGGCCGGTCACGGTTGGCGAACTCGTCGCCGCCGTCTGGGGGAACGACGCCCCGGCCAGTGCGGCCGGCAATCTGCGCACCTACGCGTGGGGGCTGCGCTCCCTCCTCGAACCCGGCCGCAGCGCCCGGGAGCCGGCCCGGGTCGTACTCGGCGACGAGCGCGGGTACGCACTGCACACCGCGGAGGACGCGGTCGACGTCCTGCGGTTCGAGCGGCAGGTCGAGGCCGCCCGGCAGGCCCGCGGGCGCGGCGATGTCGCGGTCGAACACGCCCTCCTGGCCGCTGCGCTGGACCTGTGGGCCGGAGAGGCCCTGGCCGGTGTACCGGGCCCGTTCGCGGAGGAGGAGCGCAACCGGCTCGGCGCGCTGCGGACGGCCGCCCGCAAGCGGTACTTCGCCTGCGCCCTGCGCCTCGGCCTGCACCATGCGGTGATCCCGGAACTGACCGTGCTCACAAGAAAGTTCCCGCTCGACGAGGAACTGCGCGCACTGCTCATGCGCGCCCTGCACGGCTGCGGCCGCCAGGCGGAGGCCTTCACCGTGTTCGCCGACACGCACCGGATCCTCCGCGAGGAACTCGGCGTCCCCCCGTGCCCGGAGCTGACGACCCTTCACGCCCGCCTGCTCGCCCACGACCCGCCGCCCGTCGCCCGGGACCTACCTCCGGCCATCGCTCCGGCCCCGCCGGCGCACGGGCGCAGAACGCTCCCCCACGAGGCGGACGGCGTCCTCGCCCGGGCGGTGAGCCTCCTCACCGAGGGGGCGGACCGCGGTGCCGTTCCCGTGCTGACGATCACCGGGCCCGGCGGAGCGGGCAGGACGGCCCTGGCCGCGCGGATCGCGGACCGCGTATCCCACCGGTACCCCGACGGCCTGCTCTTCGTCGACCTGCGGTCCTGCGACCCGGTCCCGGCAGACCCCGGTCCGCTCCTCGCCCACCTTCTCGACGCCCTCGGGGTCCCGGCGGCGAGGGTGCCCGCCGACCCGGATCAGCGGGCCGCGCTCTACCGGTCGGCCCTCGCGGCCCGGCGCGTCCTCGTCGTCCTCGACGGCGCCCGGGACGCCGCCCAGGTCGAACCCCTCCTGCCCGGTGCACCCGGCAGTGCCGCGCTCGTCACCACCCGGTCCCGCGCCCTCGCCCTCCCCGGCGCCGCGCACATCGAACTCGCCGCCCACCCGCATGCCGCGGAGCCGGCCTCCGGCGAAGACGCCCACGAACCGGCCACATCCGCCACCGGCCGGGAGGGCCTGTCGCCCGAACCGGCCCGTGCCGCCCGCCTGCTGGCCCGCCACGGCGGCGACCTGACCGTCGATGACATCGCCGCCCTGCTGGACACCGGCCGTGAGGACGCGGCCCGCACCGCCGAGGCCCTGGTCGACGCGGGGGCTCTCGACACGCCCGCCGCCGGCACCTACCGCTCCCCGGACCGGCCCTGAGGGCCGACGGCCGGCACGCTTCGTGTTTCGTGACGAGGCCCCGGAGTTTCGTCACGTTGCACCACTCCCCGTACGGCCCCGGAGCCCATCCCTTGCCTCCTGAAGGTGCATGGCATTCACATGATCCTTCGGCGGCGCAGTCAGGCCCCGGCCGGCCTGGCAAGGTCGTGTCGAGCCCGGTGGGCCGGCGTCCCCGTCCGGTCCACCGGGCCCTGGGAACCCGTCTGCCAGGCAACGGAGCTGACGCCGTGCGCGCGATCGCCGCAGAGACACCGAAGGAGCCCACCGTGAGCAGCGGCGAGCCCGAACCGTTCTTCTCCGTGCTCGGAGCGGTCCAGGCCCGGCGGGGCGACACACCGCTTCCCCTCGGCTCGCCGCAGCAGCGGGCGCTGCTCGCGATGCTCCTGCTGCGACGCAACGACGTCGTGGATATCGACGAGATCATCGACGGCCTCTGGGGCGAGGAACTGCCGCGCACGGCCGTGGGTACGGTCAGGTCGCACGTCTACCGCCTCCGGCGTTCGCTGGGGCCCCGGATCGAGACCCACGGCCAGGGGTACCTCCTGCACAGCGGACCGGGAGCACTGGACCTCGACGTGTTCGAACGGCTGGTCGCCGAGGCGCGCGCGTGCACCGCCGCGGAGAAGGCCGGTGAGGCGGCCGCACTGCTGGCCCGCGCTCTGGGGCCGTGGAAGGGGGCTCCGCTCGCGGGGCTTCCGGGCCCGCACGCCGCGGTCCACCGCGAACGCCTCTCGGAACTGCGGCTGTCCGTGCTGCTGGAGCGCATCGAGCTCGACCTGCGGCTGGGACGCCACGCCCGGCTCGTTCCCGAGCTGACCCGGCTGTGCGCGGAACACCCCCTGCACGGGAGGCTGCGGGAACTGGCAGGGATCGCCCTGGCACGCAGCGGGCGCACCGTTCGGACGACGAACGAGGAACCCACCGGGCGCCTCCACCCGGCCCCGCCCGGGACGCCGCCCGGACCGCCTCCCGGACAGTCGCCTGCCGTCGCGGCGTCCCCCGCGGCCGCTGAGCAGCCCGTCGGCGCGCAGTGCGACACACCGCCCAGGCCGGCCCAGCTCCCCTTCTCACCGGACGACCTCATCGGCCGGACCGAGGAGGTACGGGACCTCCTCGACGCGCTGGCCACCGCCCGGGCCGGATCCGTCGCCGTCGCCGCGGTCACCGGCACCGGTGGCGTCGGGAAGAGCGCACTCACCCTCCACGTCGCCCGGCGACTGCGGGACCGCTTCCCGGACGGGCAGCTGTACGCGGGCCTGCGCGGCACCTCGGCGGACCCCGCGGACCCCGGCACGGTCCTGGCCGGCTTCCTCCGGGCGCTCGGGGTCGAGGAGCCGGCCATCCCGGACGGGACGGAGGAGCGGGCGGCGTACTTCCGTACGACCGTGGCCGACCGGCGGATCCTGCTGGTCCTGGACGACGCCCGGGACGCCGCCCAGATCGAGGCGCTGCTCCCGGGCTCGCCGACCTGTGCGGTGCTCGTCACCGGCCGGGCCGCGCTGGACGGGCTGACGGCCGTACGGCGGGTGCGCCTCGAACCCCTGGCCGTCCCGGAGGCGCTGGCCCTGCTCGGTGCCGTCGCCGGGCCCGGGCGGATCGCCGCCGAGCCCGAGCAGGCGGCGGCCCTCGCCGAGCGGTGCGGCGGGCTGCCCCTCGCCCTGCGCCTGGCGGGCGCGCGGCTCGCGGCCCGGCCCTCGTGGTCGTTGTCCGACTTCGTCCGGCTGCTCGACGGTCATCACCCCGCCTTCCCCGCGCTGCCCCCGTTCTCCGTGTTCCCCGCGCCGACCGGATCCCCGGACGGCATCACGGCATGCGTCCGGCCCAGCTACGACCGGCTCGATCCCGAGGAGGCCCGGCTGCTGCGGCTGCTGGCGGTCACCCGCCGCGGGACCACGGACGTCGCGGGGGCAGCGGCGCTCGGCGGGCTGCCACCGGCGCGCGCCGGGCAGTTCCTGGAACGGATGACCGGGCTCGGTCTGCTGGAGTCGCCCTGCCCGGGTGCG
>NZ_JBSGXU010000207.1:0-13922 GCF_053610205.1 Streptomyces sp. NPDC054932
GCCCTCGGGCCACGCGGCCTTCGCCGTGTGCGGTGTCTGTTCTCCGGATCGCGCGGCCATCGGGCCGCGCGGCGGTTACGTCGGGTCCAGGCCGTGGCTGCGGAGCCACGCCAGGGGGTCGATCGCGGATCCGCCGCCGGGCCGGACCTCGAAGTGGAGGTGAGGGCCGGTGGAGTTGCCGGAGTTGCCCGAGTAGGCGATGACGTCGCCCGCCTTGACCTTGCCGCCGCGGATCTTGGTGGAGCTGAGGTGGCAGTACCAGGTCTCGGTGCCGTCGGGCGCGGTGACGATGGCCATGTTCCCGTAGGCGCTGTTGTACTGCGTGCGCACGGTGCCGTCGGTGGCCGCCATGACCGGGGTGCCGTAGGAGACCGGGAAGTCGATGCCGGTGTGCACCGACATCCACATGCCGCCGGCCTGGCCGAAGTTGGCGCTGAGGCCGTGCCGCTCGACCGGGATGGCGAACTTGGGGCGGGCGGCCTCCTTGGCCGCGGCCTCCTCCGCCTTCTTCTTCTTTTCCTCTTCCTGGCGCTCGCGCAGGTCGATGCGCTCCTGCGTGCGGCTCGCGCGGTCCGCGAAGTCGCCCGCGTCGGCGCTGAGCGCGACCAGTTGGGTGTCGAGCTTGGTGTTCGCCGCGACCGGCTTCACCGAGGCCGGGTCGGGCGCGGCCATCGTGGTGGTGTCCTCGGCGGGCCGGTCCGTACCGGTGAGGCCGCCGACGGAGGCGGCCGCGACGCCCGCGACGCCCATCACGCAGGCGGAGGGAACGGCCACGGTCAGCAAGGCGGAACGCTTCGCCGGATTGCGGCGACGGCTGTTGCCGCCCGCCTTGGCACCGGCACCGGCCTTGGCGTTGCCCTTGGGAGCGCTCCGGCGCGCGGTGCGCGGGGCCGTGGTCACCGGCATGGCCTGGGTGGGGAGGTCGTGCACCTCGTTGAGTGCGTGGACCTCGGACAGCTCGAGGACCTCGGTGCCCTCGTGGGCCTCGTGCGCCTCATGGGTTTCGTGCTGCTCGTGGGTCCGGGGCGTCTCGTCGGAGAGCACCTCGAAGACGGCGGTCTCGCTGTACGCGACGGACCCGGTCTCGAATCCGTTCTGGTTCCCGGAGTCGGTGACGGCGGCGGCCGGGGCGGTCTCGTAGGCGTAGCCGACGGAGGTGGCGCCGTACGTGTACTCCTGCTGCGCGGGCGCGGGCTGGTACTCGTACGTGTAGGCGGCCTCGGGCTGGACCGGGGTCTCGGTGACGGTGTTCCAGGCGGTGGCGTCGTAGGCGCCGGTCTCGGTGCCGGTGGTGCCGTAGCCCGGCATCGCCCAGTGCCCGGTCTGCTCGCCGGAGGTGTCGTAGCCGAAGGAGGGCTGCTGGTACCCGGCATATCCGGAGTAGTCCGCGCTCGGCGTGTTCCACGCGCTCGCGTCCCAGCTCCCGGTGGTGTCCTCGGGGGCGACCTGGGTCGGGATCGTGGACAGATAGGGGTCCTGCGAGGTCCATGCGCCGGTGTCGTACGCGCCGGTGTCATAAGAGCCGTAGGCGGCGTAGTTGACCCCTTGGCCCTGCGTTTCATAGGAAACGTAGGGCGAGTCACCAGCGAAAGCGGTGGTGGAAAGGCCGTCATACCCGGGATCCGGGTACTGGCCCGACGAGGGGCGGTCGTTCACCAACTTCTCTTTCGCCTCGGCAGTGGGGGCCTGGGTGGCCGGGAACTCGAAGTTCACCGGAGGAGAGCAGTGGCGTGACTGTACCCGGCGGTTACCAGCAACGACAATCTTCGCCGGGTACCCAGATCTCTGGAACCGGGCATTCGGCCGTCTTTCGGTCGCCGAAAGACGCACCCTTGGCCTTGAGTTCGAAATTCGTTCGACTGTTGGTCGCTCTTTGGCTAGGCGACGGAGGCGGTTTCCGAGCCCTTGACGGCGGCCAGTCCCGGCCCGTCGAGGGCGCGCCGGACCGCCGTGATGACGGCCGGGTGGGCCGCCAGAGCGAGATGTCCGATACCGGTGACCTGCACGTTCTCCACACACAGATCCGGATGTTCGATCCGCGCGGACTCGACCCGGGTCATCAGCGCATCGAATTCGCTCCAGAAGGCCACGCACCGGGTGGCGCAGCCGGGGGCGGGAGAGGCCAGCTCGGCCATCACCTCGGAGTCGGGGCGGATCTGCCGCACCAGCGGGTGCGCGTCCATGAAGGGGGCGATCCGCGTGCCGGAGTGCGGGCTACCGAGCGTGACGAGGGTCCGGACGCGGGCGTCGCCGCCCAGTCGCTGCACGTAGTACCGGCCGACCAGTCCGCCCAGGCTGTGCCCGACCAGATCCACCCGCTCCTGTCCGGTGCGCTCGCACAGTTCCTCGACACGCCGGGCGAGATGGCGGGCGGCGACGCGCAGATCGAGGGTGAAGGGCGAGTAGTTGTACGCCTCCACGTGCCGGCCTCCCGCCCCGAGAGCGCGGCGCAGCAGGACGAAGACGGACCGGTTGTCACTGAAACCGTGGAGGAGGAGGGCGGGCGGGCGTGTCGCGGGCGGGCGGCCGGCGACCTTCTCCTGGCACACTCCGGTGGGGTACAGCAGGAGGTGCCCGCCGAACACCATCACCTCGAGCAGTCCGGCCCGCAGTGCGGCGCCGGACAAGGGCACGGACATGGGTATGGACAGCCCCATCGACGGCCTCCCGTGAGCCTCTGTGGGACTCCGGCCGTCGCGCCACCGTGCCGTGCGGCTGGCGGCACGGTGGCGCAATGCCGTCCCACGTGTGATTTCCCCCTCGTGCTTGACCGCGAAACGGCGGCGTGCGCGATGCTGTACTTAACGTTCGTTCACTCGGGAGGCAGTGCGATGGGTGTGACCGGTCCGATCCGTGTGGTGGTGGCCAAGCCGGGTCTCGACGGCCACGACCGCGGGGCCAAGGTGATCGCGCGGGCGCTGCGGGACGCGGGCATGGAGGTCATCTACACCGGCCTCCACCAGACCCCCGAGCAGATCGTGGACACCGCCATCCAGGAGGACGCCGACGCCATCGGCCTCTCGATCCTCTCCGGCGCCCACAACACGCTGTTCGCGCGCGTGCTGGAACTCCTCAAGGAGCGCGACGCGGAGGACATCAAGGTCTTCGGCGGCGGCATCATTCCGGAGGACGACATCGCCCCCCTGAAGGAGAAGGGCGTGGCCGAGATCTTCACCCCCGGCGCCACGACGACCGCCATCGTGGACTGGGTCCGCGCCCACGTCCGCCAGTAGCCCACGTCCGCCGTCAGCACCGGGCGGCCGGGCACATCGGGTCCGGCCGCACCGGTGCAGACCCGCCGCGCTCGAGGCGCGGCGTTCGGGGCGGAGCCCCGGCCTTCGTCCGTGCCGAAGCCGGCACGGTCGCGGGCCCGGACACCCCCTAGCGCGGGGCGAGCTCCGAGAGCATCGTCGCGCGGAGCCGAAGCGTGGCCACCAGCCGCTGGAAGGCCTCCGCCCAGTACGCGGCCGCGCCGGGGGCGGCGTCCGGCAGGTCCTCCGCAGCCGTGGTCAGGGCCTCCAGTCGACCCGCCTCCGAGGGATCGAGGCAGCGCTCGGCCAGGCCCATCACCCCGCTGAAGCTCCACGGGTAGCTGCCCGCGTCCCGGGCCGTGTCCAGCGCGTCCACGACCGCCCGGCCCAGCGCCCCCGCCCAGGGCACCACGCACACCCCGAGCAGCTGGAACGCCTCCGAGAGCCCGTGGGCCCGTATGAACTCCGCGACCCACTCCGCCCGCTCCGCGTCCGGCAGGCTCTCCAGCAGCTTGGCCCGCTCCGCGAGCGAGGCCGTGCCCGGACCCGCCGCGGGCGGCCCGGACGCCGCGCCGAGCAGGGCCCGGGACCACGTCGCGTCGCGCTGGCGCACGGCGGCCCGGCACCACGCCGCATGCAGTTCCTCCGTCCAGCCGTCGCCCGCGGCCACCGGCAGCGCCACTATCTCCGCCGGGGTGAGCCCCCCGAACCGCTCCCGCCAGCAGGACAGCGGAGCCGCCTCCACCAACTGGCCGAGCCACCACGCCCGCTCCCCGCGCCCCGCCGGCGGCCGTTTGACCACTCCGTCGCGGAGCATTCCCGCATCGCACTCGGCCGGCGGCGTCACCCCCTCCGGGCCCACGCAGGCCAGCGCGCGCTCCGCCATCCGCCCCGCCAGTGCCGAACTCGGCAGTGCCGACAGCAGTTCGGCGGCCGTGGCGCGGACATTGCGGCTGCGGTCGGCCAGCGCAGCCTCCAGGAAGGGCTCGTCCCCCTCCGACAGCCCCAGCCTCAGCGAATCGAGGAACATCAGCCGGTCCTCGGCCCGTTCGGTGGTCCAGGTCGTCATCAGCAGCCGCGGAGCGGCCGCCGCCTCGTGGGCCCGTACGGCGCCGAGCAGGGCGACCCGCTCGGCGAACAGCCCCTCCTGCCACAGCCGTTCCACCGCCACCCGGTCCGTCACGTCCGGCAGTTCCCCGCCGCCGCCCGACCCGCCGCGCAGGGCGAACCGCCAGTCCGGATTCATCCGCGCCAGCCACAGCCCCCGCGTCCCGGCCAGGGCCAGTGCCTGCGGCCGCAGGTCCGTACGGGCCCGGGCCGCGTCCAGCAGCGCCGGTACGAGCGCGCTCGGTGAGCGGTAGCCGTACCGCGCGGCCGCGGCCAGCCACTGCGGCAGGAGCTCCGTCAGATCCGGGGCGGTCCCGCGCCGGCCGCCGCCGTTCACCGGGCCGCTGCGGCCTGCCAGCAGCTGCGCGAGCCGGCGGCCCGCCGCCTCCGGCGGCGCGGGCCGGGGGTCCCGGGACGCCGGCTCCGGCAGCGGCCCGGCCTCGGCCGGTCGCAGCCCGGCCCGGCGCCGTACGGCGTGCACGGCCGCCGCGTCCAGCAGCGCCTCGGGCGAGCCCACCGGGCCGCCGCCCCGGCGCCGGTCGGTGCCCAGCAGCGCGGCGGCGACCAGCTCCTCCCACTCCCCGTACCCCTCGTCACCCTGGTCCATCGGGCCCCTCCCTCGTCGCTCGTCGCTCGTCGTCCGTCGTGTCCTGTGCTCCGGTCCCGTCCCCTCCACGGGACCGGAGCCGTCGGTGTTCCCGTCTGCCCGCGTTCAGCTGGCGTGGTTGTCATTCATGCAAGCCCCCCGGCTTCTCGTCGTTGCTCGTACGGCGCCCCCCGGCGCCGTACGACTCCTCGCCGCCCCCGTGTGACGGCACAGGACCCCCCAGGCCCCCTGCGATGTGATTCGTTGGATCCCGCTCCTGATCAGGTCAGGGCGACCGGCTCGGTCGAGTCCGGCTGCCAGGCCGTGAGAGGGGTGAAGCCGCGGTGGCCGCATTCGCCGAACACCGTCACCGGGCCCCCGCCCGACAACGCGGCCAGCTGCCACAGGCCCCCGCGGGAGCGGCTGCCGCCCCCGGTGAGTGGCACCGGCAGGGCGGAGGTGCCCCCCGCGTCCGCCAGCTGCCAGCCGAGCTCTCCCGGTATCGGGACCACCGGCCCGAGCACCACCGGCCATGACTCCAGCCAGGGGTCCTCCCGCAGCGCCGCCCCGTACGCCTCGAGCGCCGCCTCCGTGCTCATCCCGGACGGAGCCTCCGCGCACGGCACGGCCGCCGCGAACCTCTCACCGAGGTCCGCCCGCAGCCCCGCCGACCCGGGCCGGAAGCGCATCTCCGCCTCCAGCACCAGCCCCACCGGCAGCGCCAGGCCCGGTGGCCGCCCGGGCGGTCCGAAGTCCAGCACCAGAGCAGGCCGCCCGCCCGCCAGCCCGCGCAGCCATATCCGGCGGGTGGTGAGCCGGCCGTCCGGCGACACCGTGTCGTACTGGGCGAGCACCAGCCAGCGGTCCCGTACGGCCTCCCCCTCCCCGGAGGCCGGCAGTCCCACGCGGCTGCGCACCGTCGCCGCCAGCTCTTCCGGCAGCCCGGCCACCCCCAGCCACGCCCGGTCGAGCAGGTGCAGCAGCGCCGCCTCCTCCAGCATCCGGGCGGGCCAGCCGGGGCCGCAACTGGGTATCGTCCCCAACTCCCTTACACGTCCGGCCAGTCCGGGTGCCTGCGCGTCGACCATGCGGGCCGCCGTCTCCTCCCACGCCGCGTATCCCGCCTGCTCCTGGCCCGCGAGGCCGCCGCGCAGCAGATCGGCCAGCCGCTGCTCCAACTCGGTGACGCCCGCGCCGACGCGCGCCGCCCGCCGCTCGGCCCGCCGCCGGGCCCCCTCCTCATCGACCGGAGCGCTCCTCCCGCCGGCCGGCCGCGCGGCCTTGGCCGCCCGGTCCGCCAGCCACTGCGCGGCCCATTCCGGCGCCTCGCCCGGCTCGCCGACCCCTTCCGCCGACCAGAGCAGCAACAGCCCCAGGGCGTGCTTGCAGGGGAACTTCCGGCTCGGACAGGAGCACTTGTAGGCCGGGCCCGTCAGGTCCACGACCGTGCGGTACGGCTTGCTCCCGCTGCCCTTGCACAACCCCCACACAGAACCGGAAGCGGAACCTCCGATCTGCAACCACGGTCCTGCCCCGCCGAGTCGGCCCCCCGCCTTGCGTGAGGCATCGTCAGGAGCCAGATTCAGCACCTGTTCCGCTGTCCAGCGGTCCCCCTGATCAGTCATGGGAACCACCGTAGAGACCGCCACTGACAATCGCCCTGACCTGCAACAACACTACCAACACGGTCCGTTGTCAGTGGCGTGGTGCACCTTGGGTACAGCAGTCGGAAGCGGCTGCCGAGCATTGGAGGGGGACCATGACCATGCACGGGAACGAACAGCGAGCAGAGGCTCTGCGACCGCACGCCGAAGACGCCTTCGCACACGAACTGAAAGCCCTGGCGGCCGCCGACGACCGGCCCCGCCCGACCCGCTGGAAGCTCTCCCCGTGGGCCGTCGCCACCTACCTGCTCGGCGGCACGCTCGACGACGGCACGGTGATCACACCCAAGTACGTGGGACCGCGCCGCATCGTCGAAGTCGCCGTCACCACCCTGGCCACCGACCGCGCCCTGCTCCTGCTGGGCGTCCCCGGCACCGCCAAGACCTGGGTGTCCGAACACCTTGCCGCCGCCGTCAGCGGAGATTCCACCCTGCTCGTCCAGGGCACCGCCGGCACCCCCGAGGAAGCCATCCGGTACGGCTGGAACTACGCCCGGCTGCTCGCCCACGGCCCCAGCCGCGAGGCGCTCGTCCCCAGCCCCGTCATGCGTGCCATGGCCGACGGCATGACCGCCCGCGTCGAGGAGCTCACCCGCATCCCCGCCGACGTCCAGGACACCCTCATCACCGTCCTGTCCGAGAAGACCCTCCCGATACCGGAGCTCGGCGAAGAGGTGCAGGCCGTGCGCGGCTTCAACCTCATCGCCACCGCCAACGACCGCGACCGCGGGGTCAACGAGCTCTCCAGCGCACTGCGCCGCCGCTTCAACACCGTAGTGCTGCCGCTGCCCGCCACCGCCGACGCCGAGGTGGACATCGTCGCCCGGCGCGTCGACCAGATGGGCCGCGCCCTCGACCTGCCGGCCGCGCCCGAGGGCCTGGAGGAGATCCGCCGGGTCGTCACCGTCTTCCGCGAGCTGCGCGACGGGGTCACCGACGACGGCCGCACGAAGGTGAAGTCGCCCAGCGGCACGCTGTCCACCGCCGAGGCCATCTCCGTCGTCACCGGCGGCCTGGCCCTCGCCGCCCACTTCGGGGACGGCGTGCTGCGCCCTTCCGACGTGGCAGCGGGGATCCTCGGCGCCGTGGTCCGCGACCCGGCCGCCGACAAGGTGGTCTGGCAGGAGTACCTGGAGGCCGTGGTCCGCGAGCGCGACGGCTGGAAGGACTTCTACCGGGCCTGCCGGGAGGTGACCGTATGAGCCCGAGCCCGAAGGGCCCGCTGCTGCTGGGCGTGCGGCACCACGGGCCCGGCTCGGCCCGCGCCGTCCGGGCGGCCCTGGAGGAGGCCCGGCCCGCGGCGGTGCTGATCGAGGGCCCGCCCGAGGGGGACGCGCTGCTGCCGCTCGCCGCCGATCCGGGCATGCGGCCGCCCGTCGCGCTCCTCGCGCACGCGGCGGACGATCCGGGCCGGGCCGCGTTCTGGCCGCTCGCCGGGTTCTCGCCCGAGTGGGCGGCCATCCGCTGGGCCCAGGAGCACGACGTCCCGGTCCGGTTCATCGACCTCCCGGCGGCCCACTCGCTCGCGGCCGGGGAGGACCGGCCGGAAGGCGAAGAGCCCGACGCCGTCCGGCTCGACCCGCTCGCCGTGCTGGCCGAAACCGCCGGGTACGACGACCCGGAGCGCTGGTGGGAGGACGTGGTCGAGCACCGCGGCGCCGGGGGCGTGCAGGAGGACGTGCTCGGCGCGTTCGAGGCGCTCGGGGAGGCCATGGGAGCCCTGCGCGAGGCGTACGGCGACGGCGGCCACCACCGTGACCTGGTGCGCGAGGCGTACATGCGGCAGCGCATGCGGGCCGCCCGCCGGGAGTTCGGCGACGACTGCGCCGTGGTGTGCGGGGCCTGGCACGTCCCGGCGCTCCGGGCCAGGACCACCGTGGCCGCCGACAGGGCGCTGCTGAGCGGCCTGCCCAAGGTCAAGGTGGAGACCACCTGGGTGCCCTGGACGCACCGCAGGCTCGCCCGGGCCGGCGGGTACGGCGCGGGCATCACCTCGCCGGGCTGGTACGCCCACCTCTTCACCGCGCGGGACCGGCCCGTGGAGCGCTGGCTGACCAAGGTCGCCGGCCTGCTGCGCGAGGAGGACCGGCAGGTCTCCTCGGCGCACGTCATCGAGGCGGTCCGGCTCGCCGAGACCCTCGCCGCGATGCGCGGCAGGCCGCTGCCCGGCCTGACGGAGACCCTGGAAGCGGTCCGGGCGGTGATGTGCGACGGCTCCGACGTACCGCTCGCCCTGATCGAGGACCGCCTCGTCGTCGGCGACGTGCTGGGCGAGGTCCCGGACGGGGCCCCCGTCGTGCCCCTCCAGCGCGACCTGACACGACAGCAGCGCACGCTGCGGCTCAAGGCCGAGGCCCACGACCGCGAGCTGGAACTGGACCTGCGCAAGGACACCGATACGGCCAAGTCCCTGCTGCTGCACCGGCTGCGGCTGCTCGGCATCGGGTGGGGCACCCCGGCCGTCTCCCGCGCCAGCACCGGAACCTTCCGGGAGACCTGGCGGCTGCGGTGGGAGCCGGAGCTGTCGGTGAGGATCGCCGAGGCCGGGATCTGGGGCACCACCGTCCTCGCGGCGGCCACCGCCAAGGCCGAGGCGGACGCCGCCGGGGCCGGGGAGCTCGGCGAGGTGACGGCCCTGGCCGAGCAGTGCCTGCTGGCCGTGCTCTCGCAGGCGCTGCCCGCCGTACTGCGGGCCCTCGCGGACCGGGCCGCGCTGGACACCGACGTGGCGCGGCTCGCCAAGGCCCTGCCCGCCCTGGCCCGTTCGCTGCGGTACGGGGACGTGCGCGGCACCGACGCGTCGGCGCTCGCCGTGGTGGCGGCCGGTCTCGCCGAGCGGATATGCGTGGCGCTGCCGTCGGCCTGCGCGGCCGGCCTGGACGCCGACGCGGCGGCGGAGATGCGCGCCCACGTGGACGGGGTGCACGGGGCCGTCGGCCTGCTGGCGGACGCGGACGACGGGCTGCGGGAGCGCTGGTCCGCGGTGCTCGCGACGCTGGCCGGCCGGGACACCGTGCCGGGCCTGATCCGCGGCAGGGCGGCCAGGCTGCTCCTCGACGACGGGCGGCTGCCGGCCGGGGAGACGGCCCGTCTGATGGGGCTCGCCCTGTCCCCGGCGGCCTCCCCGGCCGATGCGGCGGGCTGGATCGAGGGCTTCGCGGGCGGGAGTTCGGGCGGAGGCACGCTGCTGGTCCACGACGACCGGCTGCTGGGCCTGATCGACACCTGGCTGGTGGGGGTGCCGGAGCGCGCGTTCACCGACGTACTCCCGCTGCTGCGGCGGACGTTCGGGGCGTACGAGCCGGGTGTGAAGCGGACCCTGGGCGAGCTGGTCCGCCGCGGGCCGGGCGGTTCCGCAGCCGCGGCCCCGGCGTCCTCGGCGCCCGAGGGCTTCGCCCCGGAGCTGGATCCGGTCCGGGCGGACGCGGTGGTCGGGCTGGTGCGGATGCTGCTCGCCGGGTGAGGTGCCGCGCCGTTGCCGGGGCGCCGCCCCAGAGCCCGCGCCTCGAACGCCGGCGGGGCCGAGTTCGGCGGGGCGGATGGAAGAGATCCGGTGGTGAAGGCCGGTGGACACGACGAGTGCAGGGGGACGGACGGATGGGCGGTACGGACATGGGCGGCGCGGGGGTACGACACGAAGCCGCAGACCCCGCCGGGGGCGAGCGGCTGCGGCGGTGGCGGATGGTGCTCGGCGGGGGAGAGGCCGACGGGACCGGGTGCGCGCTGACCGGGCGGGACGCGGCGATGGACGCCGCGCTCGGCGCCCTCTACGGCGGGGGCGGCGAGGCGGGGTCCCGCCGGACGTCGGGGGCACGGTCGGCCGGGCTCGGCGGCTCCGCGCCGAACGTGGCGCGCTGGCTCGGGGACATCCGTACGTACTTCCCGAGCTCCGTGGTCCAGGTCATGCAGCGCGACGCCATCGAGCGGCTCGGCCTGTCCACCCTGCTGCTGGAACCGGAGATGCTGGAGGCCGTCGAACCGGACGTGCACCTGGTAGGCACCCTGCTCTCCCTGAACAAGGCGATGCCCGAGACGACGAAGGAGACGGCGCGCGCCGTGGTCCGCAAGGTGGTGGAGCAGCTCGAGAAGCGGCTCGCGACCCGCACCCGGGCCACCCTCACCGGCGCCCTGGACCGCTCCGCCCGGATCAGCCGGCCGCGCCACCACGACATCGACTGGAACCGCACGATCCGGGCCAACCTCAAGAACTACCTGCCCGAGTACCGCACCGTCGTCCCCGAGCGGCTGATCGGCTACGGCCGGGCGGCGCAATCGGTGAAGAAGGAGGTGATCCTCTGCATCGACCAGTCGGGTTCGATGGCGGCCTCCGTCGTCTACGCCTCCGTCTTCGGCGCGGTTCTCGCCTCCATGCGCTCGATCGCCACCCGTCTGGTCGTCTTCGACACCGCGATCGTCGACCTGACCGACCAGCTCGACGACCCGGTCGACGTCCTCTTCGGCACCCAATTGGGCGGCGGCACCGACATCAACCGCGCCCTCGCCTACTGCCAGTCGAAGATCACCCGGCCCGCGGACACCGTCGTCGTCCTGATCAGCGACCTCTACGAGGGCGGTATCCGCAACGAGATGCTCAAGCGTGTCGCCGCGATGAAGGGGGCCGGGGTCGAGTTCGTGACCTTGCTCGCACTGTCCGACGAGGGCGCCCCGGCCTACGACCGCGAGCACGCCGCAGCCCTTGCGGCGCTTGGGGCGCCGGCCTTCGCCTGCACTCCCGACCTGTTCCCGGAGGTGATGGCCGCGGCGCTGGAGAAGCGCCCCCTGCCGACCCCCTGACCGCCGCGTCCCGGTCCTTGCTGTGAATCGGTGAATCACACGAACTTCCAGTTCAACCGTGAGGCGATCTGTGACAGGTATCACCGCTCAGGTGTGATCTGCGATTTAGGGACCCACGGCCCTCGGGGATAACCTGCGGGACGGACATGCCGCGTCCACGGTCACCGTGTGCGCCTTCCTTGTGACAGCGCCGTCACGTTGCCCTCCGCGGCACGCCCACGCAGATAGCAGACAACCGCGAATCACTGCGAATCTTTAAAAAAGACAAGGGACGGACGCGCGTGGACCTGTTCGAGTACCAGGCGAGGGACCTCTTCGCCAAGCACGGTGTACCGGTGCTGGCCGGTGAAGTCATCGACACGCCTGAGGCGGCTCGCGAGGCCACCGAGCGGCTGGGCGGCAAGTCGGTCGTCAAGGCGCAGGTGAAGGTCGGCGGCCGCGGCAAGGCCGGCGGCGTGAAGCTGGCCGCCACCCCGGACGAGGCTGTCGCCCGGGCGACGGACATCCTCGGCATGGACATCAAGGGCCACACGGTCCACAAGGTGATGATCGCCGAGACGGCTCCGGAGATCCTGGAGGAGTACTACGTCTCGTACCTCCTCGACCGGACCAACCGCACCTTCCTCGCCATGGCGTCCGTCGCGGGCGGCATGGACATCGAGCAGGTCGCCGAGGAGACCCCGGAGAAGCTCGCCAAGGTCCCGGTGAACGCCAACGAGGGCGTGACCATCGAGAAGGCCCGCGAGATCGTCGCGCTGGCGCAGTTCCCGGCCGAGGTCGCCGAGAAGGTCGCCGAGGTCCTCGTGACCCTGTGGGCGACCTTCATCGCCGAGGACGCGCTCCTCGTCGAGGTCAACCCGCTCGCGAAGGTCGCCAACGGCGATGTCATCGCGCTCGACGGCAAGGTCTCGCTGGACGAGAACGCCGAGTTCCGCCAGCCGGGTCACGAGGAGTTCGTGGACCACGCGGCCGCGAACCCGCTCGAGGCCGCCGCCAAGGCGAAGAACCTCAACTACGTCAAGCTCGACGGTGAGGTCGGCATCATCGGCAACGGCGCGGGTCTCGTCATGAGCACCCTCGACGTCGTCGCGTACGCCGGTGAGAACCACGGTGGCGTCAAGCCCGCCAACTTCCTGGACATCGGCGGTGGCGCCTCCGCCGCCGTCATGGCCAACGGTCTCGAGATCATCCTCGGCGACCCGGACGTCAAGTCCGTCTTCGTCAACGTCTTCGGTGGCATCACCGCCTGTGACGAGGTCGCCAACGGCATCGTCCAGGCGCTGCAGCTGCTCGAGGACCGGGGCGAGGCGGTCACCAAGCCGCTGGTCGTCCGTCTCGACGGCAACAACGCCGAGCTGGGTCGCAAGATCCTCTCGGACGCCAACCACCCGCTGGTCCAGCGCGTGGACACCATGGACGGCGCGGCCGACAAGGCCGCCGAGCTCGCGGCTGCGAAGTAAGGGCAGAGGTCACAGACTCACATGGCTATCTTCCTCAACAAGGACAGCAAGGTCATCGTCCAGGGCATGACCGGTGCCACGGGCATGAAGCACACCAAGCTGATGCTGGCTGACGGCACCAACATCGTCGGCGGCGTGAACCCGCGCAAGGCCGGCACCACCGTCGACTTCGACGGCACCGAGGTCCCGGTCTTCGGCTCCGTCGCCGAGGCGATGGAGAAGACGGGCGCCAACGTCTCCGTCCTCTTCGTCCCGCCGGCCTTCGCCAAGGCCGCCGTGGTCGAGGCGATCGACGCCGAGATCCCGCTGGCCGTCGTCATCACCGAGGGCATCGCGGTGCACGACTCCGCCGCCTTCTGGGCGTACGCGACCGCCAAGGGCAACAAGACCCGGATCATCGGCCCGAACTGCCCGGGTCTGATCACCCCCGGCCAGTCCAACGCCGGCATCATCCCGGGCGACATCACCAAGCCCGGCAAGATCGGTCTCGTGTCCAAGTCGGGCACGCTGACCTACCAGATGATGTACGAGCTCCGTGACATCGGCTTCACCTCCGCCGTCGGCATCGGTGGCGACCCGGTCATCGGCACCACGCACATCGACGCCCTGGAGGCCTTCGAGGCCGACCCGGAGACCGAGCTGATCGTCATGATCGGCGAGATCGGCGGCGACGCCGAGGAGCGTGCGGCGGACTTCATCGCGAAGAACGTCACCAAGCCGGTCGTCGGCTACGTCGCGGGCTTCACCGCCCCCGAGGGCAAGACCATGGGCCACGCCGGCGCCATCGTCTCCGGCTCTTCCGGCACCGCACAGGCCAAGAAGGAAGCCCTCGAGGCCGCTGGTGTGAAGGTCGGCAAGACGCCGACCGAGACCGCGAAGCTGGCGCGCGAGATCCTGAACGCCAAGTAAGCGGTCGCCGTACGGATCCACGTACGGAGGCGCACATGCCCGGGCGTGGCCCGCACCTCTCGGGGGGGGGGGGGGCCCGCCCCGGGGGGGGGGCCCCCCGCGCCGCGTCGGGCGTGAACGCGCCGGGCGTGAAAGGTCAGTGGTGCACGCG
>NZ_JBSGXU010000208.1:0-13872 GCF_053610205.1 Streptomyces sp. NPDC054932
GGGCTCGGATATGTGTATAAGCCACCGGGGCCGCGGCGGCCGGCCGGGGGCCGTCCCCCCCGGCCGGACTCCGTGGGATCAGGCCTGCGCGGAGATCCGCGCGAGGCGCTGGGCCTCTTCCCGGGTGGACACCGCGATGGCGTCCTCGTCGGCGAAGAGGAGGCGGTTGTTCTCGACGATCTGCTTGCCGTTGACGAACGACGCGGTGACCGGGGCCGCCGCACCGAAGACCAGCGCGGTGACCGGGTCGGCGATCGAGGAGTGCAGGAAGGTGTTCAGGTTCCACAGCACCAGGTCGGCGCACTTGCCGGCCTCCAGCGAACCGATGTTGTCGGCGCGGCCGAGGACCTGGGCACCACCGTACGTACCGAGGCGCAGGGCCTGGCGCGCGTTCAGGGCGCGCTCGCGGTGGACCGGGTTCAGACGGTTGATCAGCAGCGCGTTGCGCAGCTCGGTGTGCAGCTCACCGGACTCGTTGGAGGCGGTGCCGTCCACGCCGAGGCCGACCGGGACACCGGCGGCGAGCATGTCCGGGACGCGGGCGATGCCGGCGGCCAGACGGGCGTTGGAGGACGGGCAGTGCGCGACACCGGTCTTGGTACGGGCGAACGCGGCGATGTCGGAGTCGTTCATGTGGACGCTGTGCGCCATCCACACGTCCTCGCCGAGCCAGCCGGTCGACTCGAAGTAGTCGGTCGGGCCCATGCCGAACAGTTCCTTGCAGAACTGCTCTTCCTCGACGGTCTCGGAGCCGTGCGTGTGCATGCGCACGCCCAGGCGGCGGGCCAGCTCGGCGCCCTGCTTCAGCAGCTCGGTGGAGACCGAGAAGGGGGAGCACGGGGCGACGGCGACCTGGGTCATCGCGTCGAAGGAGGCGTCGTGGTACTTCTTCACGGTCGCCTCGGTGTCGGCGAGCGCACCGTCGAGGGTCTCGACCGCGTGGTCCGGCGGCAGGCCGCCGTCCTTCTTGCTGCGGTCCATGGAGCCGCGGGCGAGGGTGAAGCGGACGCCCATCTCGGACGCGGCGCGGATGATCGAGCCGGACAGGTCACCGGCGCCCGTGGGGTAGACGTAGTGGTGGTCCATCGCGGTGGTGACGCCACCCTTGGCCATCGCGGCGAGGGAGCCCTGCGCGGCCGTGTACGCCATCTGCTCGTCGATGCGCGCCCACGTCGGGTACAGCGCGACCAGCCAGTTGAAGAGGTTGTGGTCGGTGGCCAGACCACGCGTGATCCACTGGTAGAAGTGGTGGTGGGTGTTGACCAGACCGGGGGTCACGAGGTGCCCAGTACCGTCGATGCGGCGGACTACGTTCTCGAGGTTCTCGGGGGCTTTGCCCGCGCCGAGGGACTCGATCTTGTTGCCGGCGATGACGATGTGACCCGAGGCGTACTCGGTGTCGTTCGCGTCGACGGTCGCGATCGCACAGTTTTCGATGACGATGCGCGGGGCCGCGCTGTCATGGGCTGCCGATGCTGCCATGGGACTTCCTCGTGCTTTCAGTGGCGGTGGGGGCACGGCAAGGCCCGGGGGATTTGAGTGCCGGAGCCGGGGGCCTTGACAGCTGACAGTACTGCCGCCCCGTGTGATACGTCCGGGTGCCGATTCAGGAAGCTTGGGGTGTCGCGGTCCCGGGGCCACTGAGGAGCCCCGGGACGCGCGTGCCGCGTCAGAGGTTGGTCATGTCCACGGGGATGCGGGCGTCGACGCCGTCCCGGAGAACAGTCGCCTCGATCAGACCGTAGGGACGGTCCGCGGCGAAGTAGACCTCGTTGTCGTTCTTGAGGCCGAAGGGCTCCAGGTCGACGAGGAAGTGGTGCTTGTTCGGGAGCGAGAAGCGGACCTCGTCGATCTCCGAACGGTGGTTGATGATGCGCGAACCCATCTGGTACAGGGTCTGCTGCAGCGACAGGGAGTAGGTCTCCGCGAAGGCCTGCAGCATGTGCTTGCGGACCTCGGCGTAGGACTTCTCCCAGTTGGGCATCCGCTGCTCGTCGTCCGACCAGTTGAAGCGCCAGCGAGCCGACACCTGGGTGGCCAGGATGCGGTCGTAGGCCTCCTTCAGCGTCGTGTACTTGTCCTTCACGTAACCCCAGAACTCGGAGTTCGTGGAGTTCATGACGACGAGGTCCTTGAGGCCGGAGATGACCTCCCAGTTCGTGCCGTCGTACGTGATCTGGGTGACGCGGGTCTCCATGCCCTGGCGGACGAAGGAGTGGTTCACCTCGTCGGAGCCGATGAACTTGGAGTTGGCGTCCGAGGTGGCGATCCGGTCCCAGGAGTACTCCTCGATCCGGATGCGCGCGCGCTGGATCGGCTCCTGGCTGTTCACGAACCAGCGCGCCAGGTGGATGCCGAACTGCTCGGCGGACTCGATGCCGTACTCCTTGGCGAACGCGTACACCGTGTTCTTGGTGGTGTCCGTCGGCAGGACGTTGGCGTTCGAGCCGGAGTAGTGGACGTCGTCCATGTCGCCGGAGAGGGCGACCGAGACGTTCAGGTCCTTGATGTGGTGCGTGTCGCCGTCCCGCGTGATCTTGACGACGCGGTTCTCTGCTTTGCCGTACTGGTTCTGGCCCAGAATCGTGGCCATGCTAGCTCCCTCGGTAAACGGAGTAGCCGAACGGGTTGAGCAGCAGCGGTACGTGGTAATGCTCGCCCGGGTTCACCGCAAACGTGATGGTGACCTCGGGGAAGAACGCACCGCTGTCCCTTACGCGGGGGGCGTCCTGCTGCGCCTCGGCTTGCTTCTTGGAGAAGTACGTCTCGGTCTCGAAATCGAGACGCACGTGGGTGGTGCCCTCCGGCAGCGCCGGCAGGTCCTTGCAGCGCCCGTCCGCATCGGTGGCGGAGCCGCCCAGGGCCGCCCACTCACCGTCGAGTCCCGTGCGGGCCGACAGGGAGATGGCGACGCCCTCGGCGGGCTTGCCGATGCTGGTGTCCAGGATGTGCGTGGACACCGACGCGGTGGTCTCGGTGCTCATGGTCACGCTCCTTCTGCGAGTTCGACGAGACGGGTGAGGCGGATCTTGTTGATCTTGACGAGCTCGCCGCGGGCGGTCTCCCGCTCCTGCTCCGGCGAGTTGTCGATCCGGACCTTGACCGCGTCACGCATGAACTCACCGGTCGCACCGGTGGCGCAGATGAGGAAGACGTGGCCGAACTTGTCCTGATAGGCCAGGTTCAGCTCGAGGAGTTCGTTCTTGAGCTCCTCCGAGGCACCGGCCATGCCACGCTGCTCGCGGGCGGAGGTCGGGTCCCCCGGCTTCGGCCGGCCGATCGG
The DNA here is from genome assembly GCF_053610205.1 of Streptomyces sp. NPDC054932. NCBI lineage: Bacteria > Bacillati > Actinomycetota > Actinomycetes > Kitasatosporales > Streptomycetaceae > Streptomyces > Streptomyces sp. NPDC054932. Next base: position 3,284 of record NZ_JBSGXU010000208.1, read on the forward strand.
CGCGTGGCCTCCCATCGCTTCGCCCAGGTCGTCCGCGGTGAGCTCCGCCATGGCGGCTTCGTTCGCGGCGAACAGGGACTCTGCAGTGGCGAAGGGGCGCTGGGCGAGCATCTTGCTCCCCCACGCCGAGCTGGCGCACACCTCGTGCAGCTCGGCCGTGGCCGCGCTGTCGTCCAAGGTGTTGAACCGGGTGAGACCCGGGGTCGGACTCGAAGTCACGGTAGGCCTCCGTGGCCTGTTGTTGCTTTGACGGGCTGCGCATAGCTAACGCCCTCCACAACACGGCGTCAACACTTTGTTGAAACTTCCCGTACACAAAAGCCGCCGCCCGGGTGAATTGGGCGGCGGCTCGTCACCATGAGTCAGGAACCGTTCACTCCTGGCTGCTCTTGCCTGCACCCTTCGGGGCGTTCGAGTCCCTGTTCAAGTAGTTGTAGACGGTGAAGCGGCTCACGCCCAGGGCGCCCGCGACCGTTTCCACACCGTGCCGCACGGAGAAGGCGCCCCGCGCCTCCAGTATCCGCACGACGTCCTGCTTGGACTTCCGGTCGAGCTGCGCCAACGGTACGCCGTACCGGCGCTCGAGGGCCGCCAGGATGTGATCCAGCGAGTCCGAGAGCTGGGGCAGGCGCACGGCCAGCAGGTCCTGGCCCTCCCAGGCGAGCACGACGTCGTCGGGCTGCGCCAGGGCCGGATCCATCAGCTCGCCCCCCATGGCGTCCACCAGCGGCTTGACCGCGGTGATGAAGGGGTGGTCACGGGGCTCGGTCATGACACGTCCTCCCCGATCACATTGACCTGGAGCGAGACACGCGTGGCGCCCGCCTCCAGGGAGTCGCGCAGCAGCGCGCCCACCGCGGCCAGCACCCGGTCGGCCTCGCCCTCGGCGGTGTTGCCGAACGGGCCGACATCCACCGCATCCAGCTGGGCCTTCTGGATGACCTCGCGGGCCGCCACGGCATGGGCAGGAGCCTCTTCCAGATCGAAGGGCTCGGTCGTGAACTCCACTCTCAATCGCACGCCGTCAAGCTACCCCGCGGTCGGGATTTTTCGGGAGCCCGCACTTGACATCGGCGCGGAACCCCATGCAGTCTTCCATCAAGCAGAAAATAACTTCCGCAATACGGAAGGAGCGCACACCCCTCATGGGATACACGGACCAGCGCTTCGATGTGAACCTTTCGATCCTCTTCACGGAACTCCCGCTCCTGGAGCGCCCCGCGGCTGCCGCCGCGGCGGGCTTCACGGCGGTCGAGCTGTGGTGGCCCTGGATCGAGACCCCCACCCCCGCACAGGAGGAGCTCGACGCCCTCAAGAAGGCCCTCGAGGACGCCGGCACCCAGCTGGTGGGACTGAACTTCTACGCCGGCCGGCTGCCGGGCCCGGACCGCGGCGCGGTCTCGGTGCCCGGTGAGGAGTCGGAGCGCTTCAACGCCAACATCAACGTGGCCGCGGACTTCGCGGCCTCGGTGGGCTGCAAGGCGCTGAACGCCCTGTACGGCAACCGCGTCGAAGGCGTGGACCCGGCCGTCCAGGACGAGCTCGCGCTGAAGAACCTGGTCGTGGCGGCCCAGGCCGCGGACCGCGTCGGCGCGATCCTCCTGATCGAGACCCTCAACAAGCCCGAGTCGCCGCTCTACCCCCTGGTGAGCGCACCGGCCGGCATCGAGGTCGTGGACAAGGTGAACGAGGCCACCGGCCTCGGGAACGCCAAGTTCCTGCTCGACCTGTACCACCTGGCGATGAACGATGAGGACCTCTCCGAGGTCATCGAAAAGTACGCCGCCAAGACCGGGCACGTCCAGATCGCGGACAAGCCCGGGCGAGGTGCCCCGGGCACCGGCGAGCTGCCCCTGGAGGAGCTGCTCGACCAGCTGAAGAAGGCCGGATACGAGGGCTACGTAGGCCTGGAGTACAAGGCCGCCGACGCTGCCGCTTCCTTCGCATGGCTGCCGGCCGAGGCCCGCGCCGCGAAGTAGGCGGACAAAGTCCGGGCAATCGGCCAGGCACGTCACGAACTTTTCGTACAAAGCATTAAGAGAAGGACCCTCATCATGAGCAACCTCCCCAAGATCGCGTGGATCGGCCTCGGAATCATGGGCTCCCCCATGGCCGAGAACCTCCTGAAGGCCGGCTACCAGGTCACCGGATTCACCCTGGAGCAGGACAAGCTGGACCGTCTGGCCGCCGCCGGCGGCGCCGCGGCCGGCTCGATCGCCGAGGCCGTCAAGGACGCCGACGTCATCATCACGATGGTGCCCGCCTCCCCCCAGGTCGAGGCCATCTCCTACGGCGAGAACGGCATCCTGGAGAACGCGAAGTCCGGTGCGCTGATCATCGACATGTCGTCGATCACCCCGCAGACCTCGGTCGACCTGGCGAAGAACGCCGCCGCCAAGGGCATCCGCGTCATCGACGCCCCGGTGTCCGGCGGCGAGGCCGGCGCCATCGAGGCCGTCCTGTCGATCATGGTGGGTGGCGAGCAGGCCGACTTCGACGAGGCCCTCCCGGTCCTCGAGGCCCTCGGCAAGGTCATCGTCCTGTGCGGTCCGCACGGCTCCGGCCAGACCGTGAAGGCCGCCAACCAGCTCATCGTGGCGGTGAACATCCAGGCGTGCGCCGAGGCCGTCGTCTTCCTCGAGAAGTCCGGCGTGAACCTCCAGGCCGCCCTGGACGTCCTCAACGGCGGTCTGGCCGGCTCCACGGTGCTGACCCGCAAGAAGGACAACTTCCTGAACCGCGACTTCAAGCCCGGTTTCCGGATCGACCTTCACCACAAGGACATGGGCATCGTCACCGACGCCGCCCGCAACGTCGGTGCCGCCCTGCCCGTCGGCGCGGTCGTCGCCCAGCTGGTCGCCTCGCTGCGCGCCCAGGGTGACGGCGGCCTGGACCACTCGGCCCTGCTCCGTGCCGTCGAGCGCCTCTCCGGCGCTCAGGTCTGAGCACTTCCCCTCCCGCAGGGGATCTGAGTCTCCGGATGGCGCCGGTGCTGACACCTGTCCTGTCGCGCCCAAGCGCCGGCGCCGTCCGGATCACCACTCACTCTCAACTTCGTTCAACAAACTGTTGACGTTTAGTTCTCGCCGAAATTAGGCTGTTCCGCATGACGGAAGACGCTTTCCGTCAGCAGTTACCCCGTACGGAAGGTCACCATGTCGAAGCGCACGCTGACGACCGAGTCCGGCGCCCCGGTCGCCGACAATCAGAACTCCGCCACCGCCGGCGTCGGTGGCCCGCTCCTGGTCCAGGACCAGCAGCTCCTGGAGAAGCTCGCCCGCTTCAACCGCGAGCGCATCCCGGAGCGTGTGGTGCACGCCCGCGGCTCGGCCGCGTACGGCTACTTCGAGGTGACCGACGACGTCACCCCGTACACCAGCGCGGCGTTCCTGAACACGGTCGGCAAGAAGACCGAGACCTTCCTGCGGTTCTCCACCGTCGCCGACTCCCTCGGTGGCGCGGACGCGGTCCGCGACCCGCGCGGCTTCGCGCTCAAGTTCTACACCGAAGAGGGCAACTACGACCTCGTCGGCAACAACACCCCGGTGTTCTTCATCAAGGACCCGATCAAGTTCCCCGACTTCATCCACTCCCAGAAGCGCGACCCCTTCACGGGCAAGCAGGAGCCGGACAACGTCTGGGACTTCTGGGCGCACGCCCCCGAGGCGACGCACCAGATCACCTGGCTCATGGGTGACCGCGGTATCCCGGCGTCGTACCGTCACATGAACGGCTACGGCTCCCACACGTACCAGTGGACCAACGAGCAGGGCGAGGCCTTCTTCGTCAAGTACCACTTCAAGACGAACCAGGGCATCCGCTCCCTGTCGGGCGAGCAGGCCGCCGAGCTCGTCGGCAAGGACGCCAACTCGCACCAGACCGACCTGCTCCAGGCCATCGAGCGCGGTGTCAACCCGAGCTGGACCCTCTACGTCCAGATCATGCCCGCCGCCGAGGCCGCGGACTACCGCTTCAACCCGTTCGACCTCACCAAGGTGTGGCCGCACAGCGACTACCCGCTGCAGCGCGTGGGCCGTCTGGTCCTCGACCGCAACCCGGACAACGTCTTCGCCGAGGTCGAGCAGTCCGCCTTCTCCCCGAACAACTTCGTCCCGGGCATCACCGCCTCGCCGGACAAGATGCTCCAGGGCCGCCTCTTCGCGTACGCCGACGCCCAGCGCTACCGCCTCGGTGTGAACCACACCGTACTGCCGGTCAACGCCCCGAAGGCGACGAAGGCCGACAACTACGGCCGCGACGGCGTCATGGCGCTGCGCAACGGCTCGCGCCACGACAAGAACTACGAGCCCAACTCGTACCAGGGTCCGGCCGAGACCGGTCTGGCGCTGGGCGCCCCGAAGGCCGTCTCCGGCTACACGGGCACCCACGAGGCCCCGGCCCACACCAAGGACGACGACTTCTTCCAGGCCGGTGAGCTCTACCGCCTGATGTCGGAGGCCGAGAAGCAGCGTCTGGTGGCGAACATCGCCGGCGGCCTGTCTCAGGTCACCCTCGAGGACGTCATCGAGAAGAACCTGGCTCACTTCCACGCCGCGGACGCCGACTACGGCAAGCGCGTCGAGGAGGCCGTCCGCGCCCTGCGCGACGCCTGAGCCGCCCAGTTGTACCGGGGGCCTGACGGGAGGTCAGGCCCCGGGTGCTCAGCCCGACCCGTGGACCCGGATGAGGGGTGGTACGCGGCGAGGGCAGGACGAGGACCGTGGCGAGCGTGCGAGCCAGTGCGGTGGTAATGGGTTCCGAGGCCCGTCTCTTGACCTGAGGGAGACGACGCCGGAGTTCTCGTCGCCCGCCCGCCACGGTCCCAGCCAAATCCTCCGCGTACAGGGGCTACGCACAGAGCCCCCTGCACGCGCAGGCACACACCTCCCCATACACTCCGCCCGGCGGTGCGAACGTCCTGTCGCGCCAGCCTCGCACCGTCGGGCGGTAACAAACCAGAGCGCCGAGTCACGGACGGTCCCGTGGCCCGGCGCTTTGTCGTTCCCTCGGTGATCGCTGTCCAGGCGCTTCGACCTATCGCAGGCCGAGGCGCCCCTGCACCTCGTTGTTCTCCCTCGCCACGGTGGAGCAGACCGCGTTGAACCTGCTGACACTGTGCTCTCGAGCTGCGTGCAGAAGGAAGAATGCCTGTCGGATCTGTGGACCTCTCCCCTGAAGCAAGGCCGGCGGGAACGGGTCCGGACTGTGCAGAAACTTGGCGGCGAGCGTGATGGCGCGTCCTCGTTCGAACTTCGTCACGATCGACTCGCTGCCGTGCGCCTCCTGGAGGACGCGGCAGGCATCAAAGCAGTCATAGGCCCGCCGGGCGTGGCCTGCGGCATCCATGGCGGTGCCGGAGTCGGGCGCCGGATCGGACCCGTGCTCCGTGTGGTGGCGGGTGATCGACTCGACGGCGCGGTCAAGATAGAGCTTTCCGAGCCCGCCCAGCAATTCCACGCTGGTGAAATCCGTGAGCAGCAATTCACCGAGAAGTTCCGAGGTGAACTGCCCCAGGTCCTCCTCACCCACCAGGGCGTCCGCGGCTCCAATCTCTGGAGAGGTCTCACACGCGCTGCCCGAGTCGGTCCCGGCGGTGCCCTTGTGGTGGGCCTGACCGTCGAAGAACTCGTCAAGCAGCTCCCGCAGCCCGTACTGTTCCGGCGGCTCAGCACCACCCTTGGTGGTGATGCGTACCCTGTTGCCGACACGGCCATGAGTCGAATCCTGCCCGTAGTGGCGGCGGTCCAGGAAACGGCCGACCGTGCCGGCGTAGTTGCCGCCGACGATCGCCTCGAAGGCGGCGTCGATGGGCTCCCAGTTCACCGGCTCGCCCAGGCGGATGGCGACCCGTTCACGGAGGACCACGGCCAGGCCGACGCGGCTGCTGCGGCCGAGGAGGGCGTTCAGGTGGTCTCGTGCGCCGATGAGTCGGGGGTGCCGGTCAGGCCGGCGGTCGGGGGCCACGTATTCCACGTCGGCAAGCATCGCTTCTGCGGCGGACAAACGGGCGGCGCGCTGGATCTCGCCGTTCGGCGCGGTGCGGGCGAGGCATTCGTAGAGCGTGATGGCCTCGTTGTAGTTCCAGATGTAGCGGTGCAAGCGGGCCTCGGCGGCGATCAGCCGAGCGTCACCCGGCCAGAGAGCTGCGGCCTCGCCGAGGAGCGCGAAGAGCGGGGTGTTGTCGACCTGCGGTGCTTTCGTGGCGGGGCCGGGGCCGATGCCCTTCTTCATTTGGTCCTTGGCGACCTTGAAGTCGAGGACACCCGTCCAGCGCCGGTACTCCCGTTCCAACCTCGTCTCCAGGGCGCACAGTTCGACCGAAGGGCCGTAGCGGTGACGGTGTGCCTTCAGCTTCTGCTGCCGCTCGCGGTAGATCGCCTCGATGAGACGCCTCTGCACGACCGGATGCAACCGGAGGAAGTCCTCCCCGGGCCGCTGGGCGGCACGGCGCAAACTGCCCTCCTCGGACCAGTCGGAGTCGAGACAAGTGAGATCGAGCAGCGCGTGGGCATGCGAGCGAACGTCCCTTCCGGCCAACCAGTTGCGTACCGCCTTGACGCAGACCCGACGCTGCTTCTCTGCGTCCTCGCCGGCCGATCCGGTGCGGGGAAGGGCTCGCCGGATGTCGAGGATCTGCCTGAGCCAGACCGAGTACGAGAAGGCAGTGGGCACGAGCTCCACCGCGGCGCGGGCAAATTCCTCGGCTTTCGTCAGCCGATCAAGTGCTGCACCGAACCGCTGGTTCTCCCGGAGGGTACGGGCAAGGAATCCGTAAGCCGCCGCCATCGAGCTGAGAACGTTGGCCGTCTCCTGATCATTCAGCGAGGGGATGGCGCATCCGGACGGAGAGGGGAGGTGGGGGATTCCCTTGACCGACTCCACGGCTTCTCCCTGCCCCGCGGCAAGCAGCCGGGCCAGCAGCTCCACAGCCTCCTGGGCCCCGTTCTGGTTCAGCGCGGGATCGCTGCACCGCACGTGGACCTTTCGCAGAAAGCGTGCTGCGGAGATGCAGATGCTCGACGGCCAGGAGCGCCGGTCGCCCCAGCATCGTTCCAGCGCGTCCATCACGAGGGACCGCGTATCGATCATCTCCTCGTCGGTGAAGCTCTGCCGCAGGAGGAGGATGGCGGAGTCGAACAGACGCATGGACCAGAGCGACAGGGGTTCACCCAGTTCGTGCGCGAGTTCCATGCCCGCCATCACGTTCTGTACCGCGTCGACCAGTTCGCGGCGGCTCTGTGCAGGGTCCGGCAGAACTCGACTGCGTACTCGGGCAATGCGGCTGCGGAGCTGAAGCCGCGAGTAGACGCTGCGTGGTGTGCCGTCCTCAGGAAGCACGTCGGCCACCAGGTCGGCGGACTTCCCGACGAGTTCCTGGGCTTCGCCGAGCCGGTCCGCATTGACCAGTGTGTCGGCCGTGTTGAGCAGCCAGGAAACGGCCAGGGTGATACGGCCCGCTTGTCCGGGGCCGCGCTGTCGGGCTCCGAGGAGCAGCGCGTCAACGGCAGCCAGCCGGACGTCAAGGAGACGCTCCCCGAGCCGCAGCCGTTTGCCCGTGAGAGCCAGTGAAGTGTCTGCAGAGCGCAGCAGGGTGTGGGGAACCTGTTCGGCCTGGCAGTCGGCAAGAGCAGCGGAGAACCCCTCAGCGGCGGCGACGAACCGCTGACTCGTCTCCGCGGCCGCGCCCTGGGCGCGGGCCGCGAACGTAAGGGAGGCCAGTGCGTGATAGAGGCGGTAGAGCGCGGCGAGCGGTGCGACGTCGTCCTCGCCTGCCTGCGCGCCGATCAGGTGCTCGAGCTCGTCGGACCCGTCGACGGCTTGCTCGCTTCTGTCTGTCAGCTGCGCCATACCGTCCGCCGACGCCGGCAGATAGGGGGCGTCACCGGCGGGCGCCACGACGAGGGAGCAGATGACGTCGTGCAGCAACGGGAGCCTCTTGCCGCCTTCGTCCTCGATCCACCCGAGAGCCGAGCGGAGTTTCATCTGGAAGGCGTTGTGGGCCTTGTCGTCGTCGGCATCCACCGCCCCGGCGGCAGTGACCAGCAGCGGGCTTGCGGCTGCCGCAAGGCGACGATCCAGCTCCGCGACATCCAGCGCCGAAGGAAACAGACTGTCGAGGAGCGTGGGCTCCAGGATTGATTCAGCAGGCGGGTTCTCCGCGGCCTCGCCCCGGGTCAGTGCTGCGATGACCAGAGAACGCAGCGCCTGCTCGCTGGCCTGCCCCAGCATGAGGTCCCCCGAGTCACTGGAGGAGAGGACGCGTGCGTCCTCCAGCCGCGCCAGCTTGCGGCGCGGGAAGCCGACGGAGGGGCCTTCCAGGACCTGGCGGGGCAGAGGAAGCTGGTCGGACAGGGCCCACACAACAAGGACCGCGAGTGATTCCGGGCTGTGCGGTGCGGCTGTCCCGGTGGTGAGGCGGCAATCGAGCTCCAGCACGGTCTTGGCCACGCTGGGCGCGGTACCCTCCAGCAGGGCGGTGGCCACGGTGGCCGGGTCGGGCGTGCTCGTGGCACGGTCGGCGCTGCTGAGATAACCCTTCGCACTGTCGTTCAGTACGCCCGGGAGCCTCAGCCGGCTGTCCTCGATGCGGCTCAGGACGTCGTCGCCGTCGACCGTCACACGTTCGCGGGCCATGAGCGCAGTGAGGAGCTCGGCGGCCTCCTGCTGCTGGAGTTCTTCCAGCCGGACGGGGACCTGGAGGTCGAGTTGGTCGTCTCCGTTGACGGCGAGTCGGACGCGGGAGATGACGATATTGGCCGTGTCGCGGAAGTAGGGGTGCGCGAGCAGTTGGTCGAGCTCGCCGCTGATCTGGCGGGAGTCGTAACCCAGGCGCCCGCAGTCGATGACGAGGAGCAGTGTGCGCCCACGAGCGAGTTCCCGAAGCCGGTCGATGACCAGTTCGCGACGGGGGTCGCCGTCAGCCTCGGTGTCCTGGTCGAAGTCTTGGCGGCGGATCTCCAACGCGGAGGCGAGGGCTTCCAGCACCGGGGACTCGGCGCTGGCGTTGAGGATCGTGATCTCCAGTAACAGCCAGGGCTGTTCCGCCGGCGCGGAGTCCTTGAGGCCGGGGGCGGCCAGCAGCTGTCGGACGAACGCGGACTTGCCGGCGTAGCGGGGCCCGTGTACCGGGAGCACGGTGCGCTGCCCGAAACGCCCCAGAGCGGCTTCCAGTTCCTCGGCGCGGCCGGTGAAATTGGCCTCGGGAGCAGGCCAGGCCCGAAAGCCGTCCGGCAAGGGCGCCTGGGATCCGGCGGTCGCTGCGGGAACCGACGCGTAGGTGTGGGGGATGCGGGGGGCCGGGATGTGCAAGCGGTTGCGCAGCCATGGCCGTTCTGCCCAGGTAGCCGTCGACTGGTGTGGTACGAGCTTCGTCGTGTCCGTGTCGGCGGAACCGGCGAGCATCTCGCTCGCGGCATCGAACACCCACTGCGGGGACAGGCTGGCCCGTGTTTCTTTGACGCCTTCGAACGCCTTGAGCAGGGCCCCGGTGAAAAAGGTGTTCTTACGCCCGGAGTCGCCGAGCGCAGTGTGTTCCTCCGACGTGGCGGCCATGATGTACCACCCGCGCTCACCACCGGCGGGTGTGGGTTCTCCCGGCACGGCGCGGATGGCCCGGCCGGCGTAGCAGCAGTCGAGGATGAGCAGCTTCCGCTCGGCCCTCGCGCCTTCCCGGGCCACCGCCTGAAAGACCTCGGCCATCGACACCATCGAGGCCGGGGGGTTGGCGAGGTTCCCGGTGTCGTTCGCCGCCAGGTAGAGCATGCCGTCGTGGAGTTGAGCGTGGCCCACGAAGTAGAGGACGAAGATCCCACCGCGCTCGGAACTTCTGTAGCTCGTTCCGATCGAGTCAAGCATGTCGGACCGTGTCGGGTCGGGCTCGTCCGCCACCCGGCCACGCCGCATTCCCCACAGCTCCGCGTCCTGGAACGCCGCCCTGAGCCCGGCGAGGTTGTTCTCAGCTGCGGGGACGGGGGTCAGGTTGGACCTCGGGTATGTGCCACAGCCGATGAGCAGGACGCTGGAGCGGGAAGGGTCGCATTTCTCCTCGTCGGAGTTCACCGCAGTTCCTTGAGAACCGTGGCCACTTCCTTCGCCTCCCCTTCCAGCGTGAGCTCGGAGCGGCGGGTGCCGTCGGGATGGTCGGTCCGGATGACATGGACCTTGAGGGCGGCTCCGTCTGGTTCGCGCAGCCGCTGCACGATGTGGTCATAGAGCGCCTGCACCAGCACGGGAAGCATCACGTTCTCTCCGAAGAACTGGAGTACCTCCATGGCCCCGAGCGCGCCCTGCTCGACCTCGGTGACGGATCGGTCGACCTGAACGCCCTGCTCCTCCAGCTCCTCGCGCAAAGCCGTCTCGATCCTGCGGAGCTCGTCCGCCTGACCAGCCTCGATCTTCACCACAACGTCCACGTGTCCCCCTGGGTGCCACCATCTGACGAACCGTTGGCATCAAGAAGCCCTACTGTAGCGACAGTTCAGCAACCTAGATCGTCGTTTGCCGTCTTCGGGCCCCGCCTCTTCGAGGGCAGGATTCGATGTGAGGCCGGCGGGGCGTGCAGTCCGACCGGCCACGGATGCAAACAGCAC
>NZ_JBSGXU010000209.1:0-13707 GCF_053610205.1 Streptomyces sp. NPDC054932
CCACCTGGTGGCCCGCGGCGGTGCTGGGGCAGGCGGCCATGACCCTGCTGCAGATCTTCGGCGGCCTGTGGCTGGTCGGGCAGATCGTCGGGGTCCTGGAGCCGCGGCTGCTGCCGCCGGTGCTGCTGATGGTGGCGGGCATCATCGGCGGGCCGCTCGTGGAATGGTCCTGCTCGATCGCGGCCCGGGGCCCGGCGCGCCGGTACGGGCAGGACGCGGAGCGCAGGCTGCGGCAGGCGGCGGCCGGGTGCGGGCGCGCCCGGGTGCTGGAACCGGTGGCGGCGGAGCTGCTGCGCTACCGGGAGGTGCGCGAGCAGTACGCCACGGTCGCCGCAGGGGGGAGCAGGTTGTCCACAACCCGCCAGTAGTCCACAGGCCGGAGCGGAGGCCGGCGGCCTGCCCCAGCATGGTCCGTAGCTCGTACGGATGGTCCGTACGCATGGTCCGAACGCATGGTTCGTACGGGCCGCAACCACGGGGGAGGGCGGCCGGGATGTACGACACCCAGGTGACGCTGGTGGGCTGCGTGGCGACGCAGATCGACTACAAGGAAACGGTGAACGGTCCGGCGGCGCGGTTCCGTTTTGCGGTGACGCCGAGGTACTTCGACCGGCGCAAGGACCTCTGGACCGACGGGACCACCAGCTTCTACACGGTGTGGGCGCGGCGCACGCTCGCCGTCAATCTCGCCGGTTCCGTGTCGGTCGGCGAGCCACTGGTGGTGCACGGGCGGCTGCGGGTGCGGGAGGATCCGCCCGACGGCGAGGGCAACCGGTGGTTCTCCGCGGAGATCGACGCCACGGCCATCGGGCACGACCTGAACCGGGGGACCGCCGCCTTCCGGCGCGTGGTCCGGACGGAGACGCCACTGATGGCCAATCAGAAGGCGACGGTGGTCTGAGTGTTCGAGCCGGATAGGATTCCCCGGTACTCACGGGCACCTGGGTCTTTGGCCCGAAGGGGAAGACTGTGTCGATTTCCGTTCCCGCATCCTCCGCTCCCGATTCCGCTCCTGCACCTGCTCCCGCGTCTGTTCCCGCGCTCGCACCTGCGTCCGCCGAACCTCCCGCGGCGGTACGGGGCTCCGCGCGCCGGCCGCTGGCGGCGGCCCTGCTGGCCGCGGCCCTCGCCGCCGCGCCCGCGGCCCGGGCGGCCGCCGACTCCGGCCCGGCGGCACCCCGGGCACTCGAGGGTGCGAGCGCCGTGCTGGACGGGCTGAAGACGTACGGCCTGGCGGTCCTGCGCTCCGGGGACGGATCGGTCCGGCAGATCCCGGCCGGGCTCTACGAGATGCGGGTCGACGGCGGCGGGATGCTCCAGACGTACGGGGTCGGTGTGACGGGCAACGCCCAGCCCCAGGCCCGGTACACCGAGAGCGGCTGGAGCCACAGCCCGCTCGCCGGGAACCGGGAGGCGGGCCGGATCCGCTGGGTCCTGGAGCACTCCTACCCGCAGCTGAACGACCTCGCCGGGCTCGCCAAGGCGGCCGGGGCCGGCGCCCTGACCGCGGAGAGCGCGGCCGCCGGGACCCAGGTGGCGATCTGGCGGCTGGCGGACGGGGTGCAGGTCGAGGCCACCGACCCGGCGGCCGAGAAGCTCGCCGACTACCTGCAGCGGGCGGCGGGCCAGCTGCCCGAGCCGCCGGCCTCGCTCGGGCTGGACCCGGGCGACGTGTCGGGAGCGGTGGGCACCCGGCTCGGCCCGGTGACCGTGCGGACCGGGGCCCGGAGCGTGTCGGTCATCCCGGACGCGGCGGCCGTCGCGATGGGGGTGCGGGTGGTGGACGCCGAGGGGCAGCCGCTGACCACCGCCGTCAACGGGAGCCGGCTGTACTTCGAGGTGCCCGCGGGCACCCCCGACGGAACGGCCTCCGTCACCGTCCAGGGCGCGACCAAGGTGCCGGTCGGGCGGGTCTTCACCGGTGAGCTGGCCAGCCACGCGCAGATCGTGGCCGGCTCCAGCGAATCCGCGTCCGCCGCCACGGCCACGGCGGTCTGGCCGCAGCCCGCGGTGACGACGGTGGGCACGGCCCCGGGCGACACCTCGTCGGGCACGGGTTCCGGCTCGGCGGCCGAGGCGCTGGGCGCGCAGTCCTCGGCCCTCCTGACGACCTCCCCGGACGAGGAGCGGCTGGCGACCAGCGGCAGCTCGGCGGCCACCCCGGTCATCGCCTCCCTGGCGGTGGGCCTGGTGGTCCTGGGCGGCCTGGTGGTGCTGCTGCTCCGCAAGCGCCCGCTGGACGAGGAGGACGGGGCGTAGGGGGTGTCTTGCCCCTCGTGCGGCGCAGGCACAGCCCTGTGCACGGCGCAGGCGCAGCTCTCCGCGGCGCAGGAGCAGTCCTCCGTGCGGCCCGGACGGGTGGCCGGGTGAGTCCGGGTGGCCGCGGGGCCGATTCGGATCCGCGGCCCGGGGTAAGGGCAGAAGATGGCTGATCAAGAACTGACCTGGTCCGGTGCCCTCGCCCGATGGGACCGCCGGCTGTTCGACGTGGTGGCCCGGCGGCACTGGCCCGGGGCCGACCGGGTGCTGCCGCGGCTCGGGCGGGCCGCGAACCACGGGGTGCTGTGGGGCGGGGCCGCCGCGGCGATCGCCGTCTTCGGCTCGGCCGGCGCCCGCAAGGCCGCCGTGCGCGGGGTCGCCTCGCTGGCGCTCGCCTCGGCGACCATCAACACCGTCGGGAAATGGTCCGTACGCCGGCCGCGGCCGCTGCTGGAGGGCGTACCCCTGACCCGGCAGCTGGCGACGCAGCCGCAGACCACCTCCTTCCCGTCCGGGCACTCGGCATCGGCCTTCGCCTTCGCCACCGGGGTGGCGCTGCAGTCCCCGGGCTGGGGGGCCGTACTGGCCCCGGTCGCCGCCTCCGTGGCCTTCTCCCGGGTGTACACCGGGGTGCACTACCCCTCCGACGTGCTCACGGGCGCGGCGCTGGGGGTGGCCGCCGGTTTCGTCGTCCGCCGCCTCGCGCGGGACGCGCAGGAGGCCCGGGTCGTGCCGGGCGACGAGCGGCCGGCCGTCGGGGCCCCCGCGCTGCCCGACGGGTCCGGGCTCGTCGTGGTGGTCAACAACGGGTCGGGGACGTCCGAGGCCGCGGGGCTCGACGTACTGCGCACCCGCCTCCCCGAGGCGGAGGTGATCGAGTGCACGGGCCCGGAGCTGCCCGCGACCCTCGCGAAGGCGGCCTCGCGGGCCACCGTGCTCGGGATCTGCGGCGGCGACGGCACGGTCAACGCGGCCGCCACCGCCGCGCTGCGGGCCGGAGTACCGCTGGCCGTGTTCCCCGGCGGCACCCTCAACCACTTCGCGATGGACCTCGGCCTCGCCGGAACCGAGGCCACCTGCCGGGCCCTGGTCCACGGGCAGGCCGTCCGCATCGGCGTGGGCCGCTTCGCCCCGGGGCCCGACGGCGAGCCCGGCTACTTCCTGAACAACTTCAGCATCGGCGCCTATCCGGAGCTGCTGGGCCACCGGCTGCGCTGGGCCCCGCGCATCGGGGGCGGCCCGGCCGCGCTGCTGGCGGCCTGGAAGGTGCTGCGCGCCCAGCGGCCCGTGCGGCTGCGGCTGGCCGGGCGGCCCCGGAGCGTGTGGCTGCTCTTCGCGGGCAACGGCACCTACCACGGCACCGGCCCCACCCCCCGCCGCCGCGACAGCCTCGGCGAGGGCCTGCTGGACCTCCGGCTCGTCCACGGCGGCGGCCGTCCCGGCCCCCGGCTCCTCGCGGCGGCCTTCACGGGGCCGCTGAGCCGTTCCCCCGTCCACGTGGCCACCCGCCTGCGCAGCCTGCGCATCGGGGACGTCCCGGCGGGCACCCCGCTCGCCTACGACGGCGAGTACTCCGAGGCACCGACCGACCTGGTCCTCGACGAGCTGCCCGACGCCCTGACCGTCTACCGCCCCCGCTGACGAGGCCGCGCCGGGCGGGCCGGGCGCGCCGGGAGGGCCGGAAACCGCCCGGCTCCCGGCCCGCCCGCGCCGGGCCGGCCGGGCCCGTCCGTGTCCGGGTCGGGAGCTCCTGACCTACCCATTCGCCCGCGGGTATGGACGTACGGCAAGATGGGGTGTATCTGCCCACCATCGATCTGCCGGACGGTTTCTCTTGGCTGAGTTCATCTACACCATGCGCAAGACGCGCAAGGCGCACGGCGACAAGGTGATTCTTGACGACGTCTTCCTGAACTTCCTGCCCGGCGCGAAGATCGGTGTGGTCGGCCCGAACGGCGCCGGTAAGTCCACCGTTCTGAAGATCATGGCGGGCCTGGAGCAGCCGTCGAACGGTGACGCCTACCTTTCGCCCGGTTACTCCGTCGGCATCCTCATGCAGGAGCCCAAGCTCGACGAGTCCAAGACCGTTCTGGAGAACGTCGAGGACGGCGTCGGCGAGATCAAGACCAAGCTCAACCGGTTCAACGCGATCGCCGAGGAAATGGCGACGAACTACACCGACGAGCTGATGGAGGAGATGGGCAAGCTCCAGGACGACCTGGACCACGCCAACGCGTGGGACCTGGACGCCCAGCTGGAGCAGGCCATGGACGCCCTGGGCTGCCCGCCCGGCGACTGGCCGGTGACCACCCTCTCCGGTGGTGAGAAGCGCCGCGTGGCCCTCTGCAAGCTGCTGCTGGAGGCCCCCGACCTGCTGCTCCTCGACGAGCCCACCAACCACCTCGACGCCGAGTCCGTGAACTGGCTGGAGCAGCACCTGGCCCAGTACAAGGGCGCCGTCGTGGCCGTCACCCACGACCGCTACTTCCTCGACAACGTCGCCGAGTGGATCCTCGAGCTCGACCGCGGCCGCGCCCACCCCTACGAGGGCAACTACTCCACCTACCTGGAGAAGAAGTCCGAGCGCCTCAAGGTCGAGGGCAAGAAGGACGAGAAGCGCGCCAAGCGCCTCAAGGAAGAGCTGGAGTGGGTCCGCTCCAACGCCAAGGGCCGCCAGGCGAAGTCCAAGGCCCGTCTCGCCCGCTACGAGGAGATGGCGGCCGAGGCGGACAAGATGCGCAAGCTCGACTTCGAGGAGATCCAGATCCCGCCGGGCCCGCGCCTGGGCTCGATCGTGGTCGAGGTCAACAACCTCTCGAAGGCGTTCGGCGACAAGGTCCTCATCGACGACCTGTCGTTCACGCTGCCGCGCAACGGCATCGTCGGCATCATCGGCCCGAACGGCGCCGGCAAGACCACGCTCTTCAAGATGATCCAGGGCCTGGAGACGCCGGACTCCGGCGAGATCAAGGTCGGCGAGACCGTCAAGATCTCGTACGTGGACCAGGGCCGCGCCAACATCGACCCCAAGAAGACCCTCTGGGCGGTCGTGTCGGACGAGCTGGACTACATCAACGTCGGCAACGTCGAGATGCCGTCCCGCGCGTACGTCAGCGCCTTCGGCTTCAAGGGTCCGGACCAGCAGAAGCCGGCCGGTGTGCTCTCCGGCGGTGAGCGCAACCGCCTGAACCTCGCGCTCACCCTCAAGCAGGGCGGCAACCTGCTGCTCCTCGACGAGCCCACCAACGACCTCGACGTCGAGACCCTGTCCTCGCTCGAGAACGCGCTGCTGGAGTTCCCCGGTGCGGCCGTGGTCGTCTCCCACGACCGCTGGTTCCTGGACCGAGTCGCCACGCACATCCTGGCGTACGAGGGCGACTCGAAGTGGTTCTGGTTCGAGGGCAACTTCGAGTCCTACGAGAAGAACAAGATCGAGCGGCTCGGCCCGGACGCCACCCGTCCGCACCGTGCCACCTACAAGAAGCTCACGCGGGGTTAGGCCGGAGCCATGGCCAGACACCACTACCGGTGCCCCCTCCGCTGGGCGGACATGGATGCCTTCGGGCACGTCAACAACGTCGTCTTCCTCCGCTATCTGGAGGAGGCGCGGATCGACTTCATGTTCCGCCTCGCGCCGGGGGAGGGCAGTGAGTCCTTCACGGGCGGGTCCGTCGTGGCCCGCCACGAGATCGACTACAAGCTGCCCCTCGTGCACCGTCACGAGCCGGTCCTCATCGAGTCCTGGGTGACCCGGATAGGCGCCGCGTCCCTGACCATCCGCTACGAGGTCAAGGACGAGGCGACCGAGGACGCGCCCGAAACGGTCTACGTGCGCGCCGAGACCGTGGTCGTGCCCTACAACCTCGCCGCGGGGCGGCCCCGCCGCATCACGGCCGAGGAGAGGCACTTCCTCCAGGAGTACCTGGACGAGCCCGCGACCGCGTCCGCCTCTGCGTCCGCGAGCGGGTCCGAGTCCGGTACCGGCCGGGAAGGGCCCCTCGCGGCATGAACGACCGGCTGCGCTTCGCCGATTCCGGGGAGGCGGCGGACCTCGCCGCCTTCCTGGGCCGGCTGGTGCACTACGACCGCGCCGCCGCGGTCCGCCTCCAGGCGGGCGGCGGCGCGCTCGCCGTCTTCGGGCGGCCGCCGTCCTTCGACATCCTGGCCATCCGTACGGTGCGGCTCGCCGCGCCCGTGGCGACGCCGCTGGACCTGACGGTGTCCGCCGGTGAGCTGCTGGAGTCCGTGGACGAGGCCGCGGCCGAGGCCACCGTGCCCGGGCCGGTCACCGGACCGCCCTGGGCCGGGGTGCTCCCGCCGCGCGGCGGCTGGCGGCAGGTTCCCGGGTTGCCCGGCCCCGAGGCGATGGGGGCGGCCGTGGCTGCCGCCGTCGCCGAGTTCCGGGCCCGTGACGAGGCCCTGCCCGTGCAGCACCGGACCCGCTCCGAGCGCGACCGCATCGGCCGCGAGATCTGGTCCCGCACCCTGGGCGACACCGAACTCCCGCTGCGCGCCGTGCACGCCGCGCAGTCCCTGGGCTTCCTGCGGCCGGTACGGGCGGCCGTGCCCGCCCCTGCCCCCGCGCCCGGCGCCCCCGCCCCCGTGGCGCTGCTCGCCGCCGGCAGCTGGCTGCGGCTGCGCACCCCGTACGGTTCCGTCGCCATCCGCCGCCCCGGTGTCCAGGGCGGCCTGGGCGCCCTCCAGGTCCGGCCGATCTGAGCCGCGGGCGGCCCGCGGGGCGGCCCGCCGGGCCCTGCCCCGGCCCGCCGGGCTAGCCCGCCGTGTTGATCATCGAGGCGGCGGCGTACGTGAGGTACTTCCACAGCTGCGCCTCGTGCTCCGGCGCCAGGCCCAGCTCGTCCAGCGCCACCCGCATGTGCTTCAGCCAGGCGTCGTGGGCGGCCGCGTCCACCTGGAACGGCGCGTGCCGCATCCGCAGGCGCGGGTGGCCGCGGTGCTGGCTGTAGGTCGTCGGACCGCCCCAGTACTGCATCAGGAACAGCGCGAACCGCTCCTCGGCCGGGCCCAGGTCCTCCTCCGGGTACATCGGGCGCAGCAGCGGGTCCTCCGCGACCCCCTCGTAGAAGCGCCGGACGAGGCGGCGGAAGGTCTCCTCGCCGCCCACCTGCTCGTAGAAGGTCTGCTCCTGAAGCGTGCCCCGCGGAATCTCATTCACCCGACCATCGTCTCAGACGCCCGGTACCAGGACCGAGGTCCTAGGACCGGCCCCCGGGGCCCTCGCGCTCGCACGCCGCGCCCGGGCGCAGGACAGTGGAGGCATGGCCGCACACACCGCACACGCCGAGACCCGGGACCTGCGGGAGACCGCACACGCCGCCCAGGTGCGGGAGCTGACCGCCGCCGGGGTGCTGGAGGACCCGCGCTGGCGGGCCGCGTTCGCCGCCGTGCCCCGGCACGTGTTCGTCCCGTACTTCTGGACCGGCCGCGGCGCCGGTCACGAGCGGCTCTGGGCGCAGGACCCCGACCCCGAACGGCGGGCCCGCTGGCTGCGCGGGGTCTATGTCGACACCCCGCTGGCGACCCGGCTGCGCGACGGCCGGCTGGTCTCCTCCAGCAGCCAGCCCTCCCTGATGGCGAAGATGCTGGCCTCCCTCGACGTGCGCGACGGCGACGACGTCCTGGAGATCGGCGCGGGCACCGGCTACAACGCGGCCCTGCTCTGCCACCGGCTCGGCGAGGAGCACGTCACCACCGTGGACCTGGACGAGGAGATCACCGAGTCCGCGCGGGCGCACCTGGCCGAACTCGGCTACCACCCGGCAGTGGTCACCGGGGACGGGGCGCGCGGCTGCCCCGCCCGGGCCCCCTTCGACCGGATCATGGTGACCTGCACGCTGCCGCTGATCCCGCACGCCTGGCTGGGCCAGTGCCGGCCGGGGGCGCTGATCCTGGCCCCGCTGTCGACCGGGCTGATCGCGCTGACCGTACGGGACGCCGGTTTCGCCGAGGGCAACTTCCTGCACACCCCGGCGTACTTCGTCCCGCTGCGCGGGGCCACGGCCGCACCGCCGCCCGATCCGGCCGGTCTGGAGTACGGGCTGCCGTACGAGCTGGTGGAGAACGAGCGCTTCCAGTTCATGCTCGTGCTGACCGCGGGCGTCCTGCACCCGCGCGAGGCCCTGGACCTGTGGCGCCGCGAGGGCCGCCCGGCACGGGAGCGCTTCGGGGTCTCGGTCGGCGCCGGTGGCCAATGGTCGTGGCTGGACGATCCCCAGGGGCCGTACGTATGGCCCCTGGGGGAGGGCTGAATCAGCCGCGGCGGATGGTGATCGTGGTCCAGGCGCCCACGTGGACGCGGTCGCCGTCGGCGAGCGGCACGGGGACGTAGGGCTGGATCGGCTCCTCGCCGCCGTTGATCGTGGTGCCGTTGGTGGAGTTCTGGTCCACCACCGCCCAGCTGAGGTCCGGTTGCTGGACGAGCACCGCGTGCTGGTGGGAGACGCCCGGGTCCTCCGGGGGCACCGACAGGTCGATGTCGGGGGACTCGCCCGTGGAGGCGCGGCGGCGGCCGATGGTGATCTGGCCGCCGGACAGCGGAAGGTGCTGCTCCGGGGAGTAGGCGGGCAGATTGAGCCCGGCGGCCTCGGGGCCGCTGCGCTGCATCATCGCCATGAAGTACGAACGGTCGGGGCTGATCGTCGCGTTCCAGGCGCCGCCGCCCTGGGGCGGGAAGGGCTGGTGCTGCTGCGGCGGGGGCTGCTGCTGGTACTGCTGCTGGGGCGGCGGTCCCTGCTGCTGGTACTCCTGCTGGTACTCCCGCTGCTGGGGCGGCGGCGGGGGCTGCTGCTGGTACTGGGGCTGCGGGGCCTGCTGCTGGTACTCCAGCGGCGACTCGTGCGCGGGCGGCGGCAGCAGCCAGTCGTCCTCGCGCTGGAGCGGCTCGGCCGGCCGGTTGACCCGGGACGGCCGCGAGCCCTGGTACTCGAAGTGGTCCTGGGAGTAGCTCCCGGGAGCGGGTACGGGCGGCGGAGGCGTGCCACGACCGCCGACACCGCCGCCGACGCCCGTCGCCTGGGGTCCCGGGTCCGGGGCCTGGGCGGGCGGGGCGTACGGAGTCGCCGTACGGGTCAGGTAGTTGTAGCGGCACTCCTCGCAGAACGGAGCCATGGCCTCGCGCGGGGTCCGGCACTGCGGGCAGAGCTCGGCCTGGGCGGTCGGTTCACCGGCGGTCGGGGGGAAGCCGTAGCCGTAGGAGGGCACCGGGGGCGGGCCCTCCGAGGCAGCCATGCGGTGGCCGCAGACCTCGCACCAGTCGTCGGAGGCGGACTGGTGCCCGTTCGGGCAGGTCGGCATGGCGGCGCTTCCCCCTTCTTCTCCCTGCGTCATCACGTCAGGTCTTCTCAGGTCTTCTTCACTCGGACGGTCTGTGTCGAACGCGTGTCGAGAGTCATCTCGTCGGCATCGGCGACCTTCGCTTTCAGCCGCACAGTACCCGCCACTGCGTCCACCACATCCACCACCTTCGACAGAAGTCGTGCTGTGTCGGCGTTCCCGGACGAACTCGCCAGTTGTACCGCACGCCCCAGCTTGGCCGTGGCACCACCGACATCGCCCATTTTGCGGGCCTCCAGCCCCTGCTGGATAGCCTCCGCGAGCTCCGCCTGCCCGGTGTAGTGGGCGACCTGCGCGTTGATGGCGGTGGACGCGGCCAGATCGTTCGTCCACACGGCCCGCACCAGGCCCTGGGCCAGGACGGTCGCCGGCTCGCCCGCCGCCCCCGGCATGACCAGCGTCGTGCGCGCGGCGAGCATCTCCTGGCCCACGGTGGCCGTGGGGACGCGGACGCACACGTGGTACTCGCGGGACTCGTCGCCCCACGACCCGGTCGGGTAGTCGCCGGCGCGCGGGCCCGCCTCGGTGCGGCGGTCGGTCAGGTCCTGGAGGGCGGGCGCCACCTGCTTGACGTACTGGATCTCCACGCCGACCGGGGTCCACAGGCGCAGTGCGACGTCCGCGACCTCCTTGCCCATGACGTTCTCCATCATGCGCGTGAAGTCCTCGGCGAGGTGGGCCGGGTCGGCCACGATGTCGGCGGAGCCGAGCAGCGCGTTCGCGATCCCGGTGACCTCCTTGACGTCCCAGTCGGTGCCCACCCCGCGGGCGTCGCAGGTGAAGCGGCCCGCGCAGGCGTCGAGGGTGGCGCGGAGCACGGCCGGCTCCTCGTGCTCGTTGCGGCCGTCGGTGAGCAGGATGCCGTGCCGGATGGCGGCGGTGGAGCCGCGCAGCAGGCCGTCGGCGAGGCGCAGCCAGGTGCCGATGGCGGTGCCGCCGCCGGAGCTCAGCCCGCGCAGGGCCTCCTTGGCCCGGTCGCGGGTGGTCGCGTCCGCCACGGCGAGACGGCCCTGGCCGGGGTAGACCTCCTTGGCCACGTGCGTACCGGCGATCACGGCGAAGGCGGTGCCGTCGCGCAGGGTGTCGATGGCCGCCGCCGTGGCCTCACGGGCGCCGCGCATCTTCTGCGGCGGGTACTCCATGGATCCCGAACAGTCGACCATGAGCACCACGGCCGCCGAGCTGTCGGCGACCGCCGTGCGGGTGGCGCTGGCACCGCCGGTGGCGGTGACCGTGACGATGGCGTGGACGTCCCGTCCGCCCTCGGGGAGAAACTCGTTCTGGTACACCTCCACGCTGAAGCGCGGGGCACTCGGCTTGGCGAAATTCGCCATCGGTTGGACTCCTTGGGGGCTCGGGCAGGCGGGTCAGACCTGCGGGCGCGCTTCCACTTCCTATTCCGGTCGTGCCTCCGGGCCCGGCTCCGCATCCGGTCCCGGTTCCTGCTCGGGGTGCGTGGCGAACGGCACGACGGCCACGGTGACGTTGTCGTGGCCGCCTCCGTCGAGGGCGTGTCCCACCAGTACCTGCGCGCTGTGCAGCGGGCGGGTCGCGGCGTCGGCGGGCAGCACCTGGGCCATCTCCCGCGCGGATTCCGCGTAGTTCCACAATCCGTCGGTGCAGACCACCACCACCCCGGGGTGGTCGGGCTTGAAGGTCGCGGTGTGCGGTTCGAGTTCGTACGCGTCGGCGCCCAGCCAGCCGGTGATGGCGTGCGCGCGGACGTCGGCGTAGGCCTCGGCCTCGCCCATCAGGCCGGCGGCGACCATCTGGGCGGCCCAGGAGTCGTCCTCGGTGAGGCGGCGGGGCAGGGCGGCGCGGTCGTCGGGGATCCAGTAGGCGCGGCTGTCGCCCACCCAGCCGATGGTCAGCAGGCCGCCGCTGACGACGGCGCCGACCAGGGTGCAGGCGGGGGCGTTCTGCGCGCCGGGGGTCTCCGGGGCCAGGGCGTTCACCGCGGCGGCGGCGGCCAGGATCGCCTCGTGCATGGCCTCCTGGGGGTGGGCGCCGCGGGGGAGTGCGTCGAGCAGCGCCTCGTTGGCGGCGCCGGCGGCCGCGGCCGAGGCCTCGTCGGGCCGGCTGGCGGAGGAGACGCCGTCGCAGACGATGGCGACGGTGGCGGCGGAGCCGTCGGGCAGGGCGGTGGCGGCCACCGCGAAGGAGTCCTCGTTGCGGTGGTGGCGCAGGCCGCGGTCGCTGACGGCGGCCACGCTCCCGAGCTCCTCCTCCAGGTGGTCGCGCTCGCGCGGCTGCGCGTGCCCGCAGTGCTCGCAGTACCCGTCGGTGTCGACGTGTCCGGCCCGGCAGGCGACGCAGGTCTTCCCGCCCTCCGGGGCGCCGGGCGGGGGCTGCGGGGCGCCGTACGAGGGCTCCCGGCCGGGCTCGGGGGCGTACGGGTTGTCGCCCGCAGGGTGCCCGGCCGCATCGGGCGCGGCGGCGCCGGGCAGGTCGTACCGGGCCTGCGGCACGTCCGCGGCGGCGCCGTACGGGTGCTCCGCCGGGCCCCACCGGGTGCCCTCGGGCGGGGTGCCGGTGCCGTACGGGTTCCCGTGGCCGGAGGCCGCGAAGGTGGCTCCGGCCGGGCCCTGGTGCGGCTCCGGTTCCGGTTCCGCCGGGGTGGCGGCCCAGGCGGCCGGGTCGTCCACGAGCGTCGGCGCGGCGGCCGCCGCGCTGCCCCACCCGGGGGCGGGCTCGGCGGCGGCGTGCGGGACGCCGGCGGCCGAAGTCCCGTACCCGCCCGCGGCGGCGGCCGGCGCGGCCGGTGGCGCCGGTGGGATGGGAATGGTCGGGTGGTCCGCGGACGCACCCTGGGGAGGCGCGCTCACGGCGTAGCCGCAGACGCCGCAGAAACGGTCACCCTCCTCCAGGGGTTCCGCGCAGCTGGGGCAGCCCGACAGCCGATGCATCGACATCACTCACACCCACGTCCGGGGACGGAAACGGTTTGCCCGCTCCACCAGTTCGATCCTCTCCTCGCCACGCCGCGCCAGCCGTGCGAGGACGCGGTACGAGCGCTCCAGTCCGAAGCGCAGGCCCCGCTCGTCCAGTTGACTGCCGAGCAGCGAGGTCCGACCGGGGTCGGAACCCCGGCCACCCGACAGTACCCAGTCCAGGGCCGAGCCCAGAACCTCCGTCGCGAGCCGCTCCTGCCGCTCGGGGTCCAGTCCGAACCGCCGCAGGGCCTCCACCTGGTCGGCTGCCGCCGTCAGGTCGGCCAGCAACGGCTCCTGCGGGGACCGGTCGCGCAGACGTGCGCGTACGGCCGCCACCCGCGCGGCGGTGTAGTGGATGGACGCCTCCGGTACGGACTCCAGCGTCCGCACGGCCGCGTCCCGGTCCCCGGCGGCCAGCTGGACGCGGGCCAGCCCGAAGGCCGCGCTCACGAATCCCGGGTCGGTGATCCACACGAGGCGGTAGTACTCGGCGGCGTTGTCCAGCTGGCCCAGCACCTCCGCGCACACCCCGAGGGCCAGCTTCGGCGCGGGCTCGCCCGGGAAGGCGTCGTAGATCGCGTCGAAGGACAGGGCCGCTATCTCGTCGTCGCCGGTGGCCAGCGAGGCGATGCCACGGGCCCACACCACCCGCCAGTCGTCCGGATGCCGGGCCTCCAGCTCCGCCAGGGTGCGTCCGGCCTCGGGCAGTTCGCCCAGTTCCAGGCGGGCCCGCAGCTCCCGCAGCCGCAACTCGGCCGAGTCGGCCGGCGCCGCGCTCAGCGCGCCCAGCAGATCGCCGGGCGCGGAGGCCAGCAGACCGGTCAGGAATCCGGCGTTCGGGTCGCCCGCGTCCACCAGCGGTACGGGCAGGGCCAGCGCGGTGTCGCGCGCGTCGAGGGTGGTCGCTCTCGCGGCGGGCTGCAGCGGGGAGAGCAGTACGGGCAGGGGCGCGGCCCCCGGGGCCGGGGCGGACGGCGCCGGGCGGGGCCCCGGCACCGGAGCACCCGTCACGTGCGTGGCGGTGGTCCCGAGCCCGGCCACGCCCGGCCCGGACAGGCCCGGTCCGCCGGTCGCGGGTGCCCACGTACCCGGCGTGCCGCCGGCGACCGCGCCGGCAACGGGCGTGCCACCGGGCGGGGTCCCGCCGATGTGGGCGAGGCCC
>NZ_JBSGXU010000210.1:0-13510 GCF_053610205.1 Streptomyces sp. NPDC054932
TTCTCGGCCACCCTGGACCGCAACGTCGACCTGCTGGTGCGCCGCTACCTGACCGACCCCGTCGTGCACTCGGTGGACCCCTCGGCCGGTGCGGTCACCACGATGGAGCACCACGTGCTGCACGTCCACGGCGCCGACAAGCACCGGACGACGACGGAGATCGCGGCGCGCGAGGGCCGGGTGATGATGTTCCTGGACACCAAGCACGCCGTGGACCGGCTGACCCAGGACCTGCTGAACAGCGGTGTCCGGGCCGCCGCCCTGCACGGCGGGAAGTCGCAGCCCCAGCGCACCCGCACCCTCGCCCAGTTCAAGACCGGGCACGTCACCGTGCTGGTCGCCACCAACGTCGCCGCCCGCGGCATCCACGTCGACAACCTCGACCTCGTCGTCAACGTGGACCCGCCGTCCGACCACAAGGACTACCTCCACCGCGGTGGGCGCACCGCCCGCGCGGGCGAGTCCGGCAGTGTCGTCACCCTCGTGACGCCCAACCAGCGCCGCGACATGACCCGGCTCATGGCTGCCGCGGGCATCGTGCCCCAGACCACCCAGGTCCGCTCGGGCGAGGAGGCGCTGAGCCGGATCACCGGAGCCCAGGCCCCCTCCGGCGTCCCCGTCACCATCACCGCGCCGGTGTCCGAGCGTCCCCGGCGCGGCGCGGCCTCCCGCGGCCGGCGCGGTCCCGCTCCGGCGGGCCGGCGCGGGAACGGACGGCAGAGCGCCGTCCGTGCGGCGGCCTGAGAACCACGTGATCAGGAAGCTGACCCACCTCTGCAGGAGGCACGTCGTGACGCTGGTCCACATGCAACCCCGCTCGGCGGGAGCCAGTCCCGTGCACCGGACAGCGGACGATGCCGTCGGGACGGCCGTCCCGCAGGTCTGTGACGACATGACCGTCGAGGTGGCCCTGTCCGTCCTGGCCAGTGCGCGCGCCGCACACCTGCTCGTCCTCGACGAGGACGGCCTGTGCACTGGGCTGGTCACCCCGGACCGGCTCGCCGCCGTCCGTGACAGCGCCGCGTACACGGACCGGATCCGGCTGCGCGACGTGCTCGGCGGCCGAGGGCCGTTCGCCACACCCGTCACCACCACGGCCGGAGGCAGGCACGCGATGCACCACCGCCGGCTCGACGCCCCGCCCGTCGCCGACGGACAAGGCACTGCTCCGGGCGTCCTCGCCCTGGCCCTGGCCCGCTGAACCACCGCACCCCGCTCGGACCGTTCCCCTCCTCTCCCTGTGAGGCATCATGCGCTGCGTCATCGCCCGCTTCCCGTTCGACCTCACCAAGAGCGGCGTCCTGGAATCGATGAAGGGCATCAAGCCCGAACCGATCACCGGCGAATCGGTGACCATCGGCCGCCGCACCTACCCGGTCAAGCAGGTCGGCCAGGTCATCACCCGCCAGGACCGGCGTGACTTCAGCGCCGGCGAAGTCGTCCGGGCGATGACCCAGCTCGGATTCACCTGCCACGACGCTCCCGGGGCTGCGGCGCCCGCGCGCGCCCTCAGCCCGCTCGAGCAGGCTTCCGCGATGCTCGGCGTCCCGGTGACCGTCTGACCCGGTGACCGTCCGACCCACGGACCGTCCGACCCGCGACACCGCGGGAGTACAGCAAGAGGGCCCGACCGGCGTGCCGGTCGGGCCCTCTTGCGTACCGGTGGACGTTCGGAGGGGTCTGCGCAGACAGCGGGGCGGCACACGACTAGGGTCGGCAGACGGCGCAGCAGTCCTTCGGGAGCCTCGGTGCCGTCCGGCAGGTCCGGTACGTCCGGCACCGAGCCCCTCGGGGCGGCGTTCCACAGAGAGGTGCAATGACAGCACACGACTCGTTCGACCGTCTCGACGACGACGACTACCCGGCCTACACCATGGGCCGGGCCGCCGCCATGCTCGGCACCACCCAGGGCTTCCTCCGTGCCATCGGAGAGGCCCGTCTGATCACTCCGCTGCGCTCCGAGGGCGGTCACCGCCGCTACTCCCGCTACCAATTGCGCATCGCCGCCCGCGCGCGGGAACTCGTCGACCAGGGCACCCCCATCGAGGCCGCCTGCCGCATCATCATCCTCGAGGACCAGCTCGAGGAAGCCCAGCGCATCAACGCCGAATACCGCCGCGCCCGCGCCGGGGAGACACCCGAGGCATCCAAGGCACCTGGGACACCTGAGGCACCTGGGACACCCGCCGCAGAGTGACGGATCCGCCTGCTCGGCAGGGACGGACGGACATCACCCGAGTGCCGCGTCCCGCGGGCGACGTGATGCAGAGCGTCGTGGCGCGTGCCAGCGTGTTCCGAGGGGGGATCCGTACCCACCCGTCGAAGAGGAGCCGCCGTCATGGACGGTACGCAGGGCAAGCGTCAGGAACCGGGCAAGGGCCGTGAGGCACAGGGGCACCAGCGCCCCGGGGACCCCGCCCGCCCCCAGCCGGGCAAGCCCTCCCCCGAGCAGGCACAGAAGCAGGGCCGCAAGGAGACCTCGCGCGGGCGCGAGGACGATCTGCTGCGCGAAGAGGACCTGCACGACGAGAACTTCTGACCGGAGCAGTACCCCTTCACGCCCCGGAGCCCGGCCGGTCGCCATCGCCCCGGCCGGGCTCTGTCACGTGGCCCGCACCCGCACCGGTCCTGCTCGGGGTTCGGTCCCTGGCGGCGACGCCCACCCGGACGATCGCACCGGTCCTGCTCGACACGGTCGGTGGTGGATCAGGCCGTGTGCGCCGGTACCGCGGCCTCCCACGCGAACCCGTCCGGGTCGGTGAACGGGCCGCCCGCGCCGCCGACCGCGAGGCGGTGCGAGCCGGTGCCGTCGATCGGGACGCCGAGGTCCTTGGCCAGGGCGCGGCGCCCGTACAGCGCCACCTTGAAGGGGCTCCCCGGGGTGGAGAACTCCACGTACTTGCTGCCGAAGCTCCTGCCCACGGCGAGGCCGCGGTCGACGTAGAACCGCTTGCTCGCGGACACGTCGGCGACGCCGAGCAGGAGCACGACCTCGTCGATGCGGCCGGTCGCCGGGCCGGTGTCCTTCTTCGCGGACGTCGCGATCTTCCAGATGGTCCCGTCCGGGGCCCGTACGACTCCGCCGTAGCCCCAGAACGACTTGGAGGCGGGCTTCAGCGGGGTGGCTCCGGCGTCGAGCGCGGCGCCGACGAGCGCGTCGACGTCGGCCGGCCGGGGGACGGTGAGCGCGAGCGCGAACCCGCGGAAGCCGGTGGTCGGCGCGTCCGAGGCCCGCAGGCGTACCCGGGTGTCCAGGCCGAAGGCGGCGTAGAAGCGGTGGGCGGCCTCGGTGTCGGCCACTTCGAGCGTGAGGGTTTCGGTGGAGGTCATGAACATCACGCTAGTTGTGGCTCGGGGGCGGATGCTTCTCGAATCCTGACCGGTTCGGCCGGCCGCCGCCCGGTGCGCGGGTAGGCGTCGGGCGGCGTGCCGACCAGCTCGGTGAAGCGGCTGGTGAAGATGCCCGGCGTCGCGCAGCCGACGGCGCGGCGGACCTCGCTGACGCTGAGGTCGCCGCCCCGCAGCAGGGCCGTCGCGCGCTCGATGCGGCGCGCCGTCAGGTAGGCGTACGGGGACGCGCCGTAGGCGAGCCGGAACTGGCGGCCGAGGTGACCGGCCGCCATGTCGGCGGCCCGGGCGAGCTCCTCGACGTCCAGCGGGCGCGCGTACTCGCGGTCGATCCGGTCCCGGACGCGGCGCAGGCGCGCCAGGTCCAGCAGGTGCGCCGCCTCGATCAGTGCGTGTCTCCACGCGGGATGGCACATGGATGATCCCCCTTCGTCGATGTGCGCGACCGGCTCAGCGGAGCTCTTGGATGCGGATCAGGTTGCCCGCGGGGTCGCGGAAGGCGCAGTCGCGGACGCCGTACGGCTGCTCGGTCGGCTCCTGGACGACCTCGGCGTTGCCGGCCTGGATCTTCTCGAAGGTGCTGTCGAGGTTCTTGGTCGCCAGGAGGATCCAGCCGTAGGTGCCCTTCGCCATCATCTCGGCGATGGTGCGGCGCTCGGCCTCGGTGACACCGGGGTCGACGGCCGGCGGCGCGAGGAGGATGGACGTGCCGGGTTGGCCGGCGGGGCCGACGGTGATCCAGCGCATCTTGCCCTGGCCGACGTCGCTGCGGACCTCGAAGCCGAGGACGTCCCGGTAGAAGGCCACGGCGGCGTCCGGGTCGTCGTGCGGGAGGGTGCTCATGTGAATGCTGATGTCCATGCCGTCACGGTAACTGCGCCTGGACGAGGGGCGCTTCTCGAATCCTGACCGATTCGAGCCCCCTGAACAGGGAGGCACGGACGGCCCGGCGCGGCAGGTCCGTGCCCGGCGCGTCCCGCCCGGCAGTCCGGGCCCGGCAGGTCGGCGGCCCGGACCGGGCGCCCCGGTCCGGGCGGCCCGTGATCACCACGGGCTGCGGCCGGGCGGGGGACCGGTGAGCGGCCGCCGGGCCGCCGTCGGCGCAGCTCAGCGCGGTGCGGTCACCCCAACGGCCCGGCGTGTGGGTGATCTTCCCGGTGTGCGGCGCGCGACGCGTCGGCATAGGTCTGTGTCCGTGGGCGTCACAAACGTCCCGTGCCCCCGCAATGGGGCACCCACCGCTCCAGCACCCCTGGTGAGGAGTCACATGTCACGTATCAAGCGCCGGTCAGCCCGACGGTCAGCGCACCTGGCCGCACGCCGGGCCGCGCTCTCCGTCCTCGCGGCCACCGCCGCCCTGGTCACCGCCGTCCCGGCGGCCGCGCACGACGGTTCGGCCCGCCCCGAGGAGAAAGCCGCCCTCGGCGCCGAACACGCGCAGGAGCATACGAAAGTCCGGGAGCAGCTCGTCAAGTTGGGCGGGTACTCCCAGCTCGCCCGGATCGACAGCCTGAACTCGCTGACCCGCTCCCAGGCCGACGTGAACGCGCGCTTCCACCCCAAGGCGTTCGGGCAGTTCGCCGAGTACTTCCAGTCCCCGGACTTCGCCGCGCACATCGCCATGCTCCCGACGGGCAAGGTGCTGCTCTTCTCCTTCGAACGCATGGAGACCGACCCGACCGAGGAGCCGGCTCCGACCAACACCCTGGGCAAGGCCAACGCGGGCCGCGCCTTCCTGTGGGACCCCCGCCGCGGAACCGGCCCGGACGCCTTCAAGAAGGTCACCCCGCCCGAGCTGGTCGTACCGGACGGCACCGGCGAGAAGCGTCCCGCGCCGTTCTTCTGCGCCGGGCACGCCTTCCTGCCCAACGGCATGCTCGGCGTCTTCGGCGGCAACCTCGGTTACGGGGGCGGGGCGGGCGCCAAGCTGTCGCTGGTCTTCGACCCGTGGACCGAGGGCTGGTCGGTGAACAAGGACATGGAGGTCGGCCGCTGGTACCCCTCGGTGGCCACCGCCCCCGACGGCCGCCTGCTGATCATGTCCGGCCACACCGACGAGGGCTGGGGCACCTCCACCTCCGTCGTCGAGCGCTTCCCCGCGAAGAGCCACCCCGTGCCCTTCGAGAAGACCCTGATCCCGCGGGACGTCCCGACGGACACCCTGCGCGTGGACGCGCCCTTCGGCGCCGACAGCGACTACCCGCACCTGTTCACCCTGCGCGACGGCAAGGTGTACGGCCTGGGCCGCCACGCCACCAAGCAGTGGGCCTTCGACCCGGTCGCGGAGACCCGTACGGACCTGCCCGCGCGCCCCGACGGCATCCACCGCGGCTACGGCTCCGCCGTGCCACTGCCCGCCGGACTGCGCGGCCCCGACTCCGTCCTGGTCCTCGGCGGCGACCGGGACGACCCCAACACCTACCGGTTCACGAGCGGCGGAGCCTGGGAGAAGCAGCAGCCCCGCGCCTTCGGCCGTACGCAGGACGACACCCTGCTGCTCCCGGACGCCAGCCTGCTGTCCGTCAACGGAGCTTTCGGCATCCGGGACTACGGCAACGGCGACTACAACCCCAAGTCCGATCTGAAGTACCGGCAGATCGAGACCCGCAACGCGCTGGGCGAGTGGAAGCTGGGCCCGGCGCAGCGGCTGCCGCGCGGCTACCACTCCAACGCCGTCGTCCTCCCGGACGGCCGGATCATGGTCACCGGTGACGAGCTGCAGCAGCTCGCCAACGACCCGAAGATCGACGACGACATGAACGGCAGCATCGAGATCTTCGAGCCGTCCTACCTCCACCGGGGCAGCCGCCCGGCTCTCGACCGCGCCCCCGACGGGCCGCTGCGGTACAACACCGCCTTCAACGTGGGGACCTCCACGCCCGACAAGGTCAAGAAGGCCGTCCTGCTGGCCCCGACCACCGCGACGCACTCGATCAACACGAGCCAGCGCCACCTGGAACTGGGCATCCTGAAGCGCCAGGGCAACAGCCTGCGCCTGCAGGCACCGCCCTCGGCCAACGACGTCCCGCCCGGCTACTACATGCTCTTCCTGCTGGACGAGGACGGAGTGCCGAGCGCGGCCAAGTGGGTCTCCTTCCGGTAGTCCGCAAGGCCACCCCCCGCCGCTCACCGCACGACGCACGCCACAGCCCCGGGCCATCGGCCCGGGGCTGTGGTGCTTCCCGCGCGCCGTCAGCGGTGGCGCAGCGCGTTCTGGGAGTCGACGTACTTCAGCATGAGGCGGGCGAAGTCGAGGCGTTCGCGCTCGCTCCAGTCGGCCGTCACGTACTCGAAGGCCGCGCGCTGGTGCCGCCGGAAGCGGTCCATCATGTCCCGGCCCCCGGGGCTGAGGTGCAGGATCGTGCGGCGGCCGTCCGCCTGGGAGGCCGCTCGGACGAGGTATCCGGCGGAGATGCTGTCGGACACCATGCGGCTGGCCACCGAGGGGTCGACGCCCAGGTGCTCGGCCACGCCGCCGACGGTGATCTCGCGGCCGTCGCCCTGCTCGGCCTCCAGGACGATGTTGAGGACCAGGGTGCGGCTGAGGTCCTTCTGGGAGATCGGGTTCTCGACCTCCAGGAGCGAGGTGCGCCGCAGCTTCCCGAACGCCGGGCCCACGGCGTCCAGCAGTTCCTCGTCGGTCGCCGGCTCGTGCTTCGTCATGCCCCTCATCGTACATACGTGAGCTCACGCAGGCATGTGTTGACGTGAAAACGTGTGCATGCAAGCATGCATATGTAACCACGAACGAACGGAGCTCTCGTGACCATCCTCATCACCGGCGCGCGCGGCCAGATCGGCCGGACGGTCGTCGACCGCCTGCACCACGCCGGTCTCCCCGTCCGCGCCGCCAGCGCCCGCCCCGCCGAACTGGCCGTCCCCGCGGGCGTCGGGACCGCCGAGCTCGTCCTCGACCGGCCCGGGACCTTCGCCGCCGCACTCCGCGGCGTCCGCCAGGTATTCCTCTATCCCCAGCCGGCCGGCATCCACGACCTGATCGAGGCCGCCGGGGCCGCCGGGGTCGAGCACGTCGTCCTGCTGTCCTCGTCCTCGGTGCTCGCCCCCGGCGCCGCGAACGACCCGCTCGCCCGCCACAGCCTCCAGGTCGAGCGCGCCCTGGCAGGCTCCGGTCTCACCCGTACGTTCCTGCGCCCGGACGCCTTCGCCAGCAACTCCCTGGGCTGGTCCGGGTCCATCGGCCGGTCGATGCCGGTGCAGCTCGCGTACCCGGACGCGCAGATCGCCCCCATCCACCCCGAGGACATCGCCGACATCGCCGTGGAGGCCCTGACCGGCGGCCGCGCCACCGGCGGCGCCCTGGCCGGCGGCCCGCTCACCGGTCGCTCGCTCACCCTGACCGGCTCCGAGTCGCTCTCCTTCCGCGAGCAGCTCGGCGTCCTCTCCGAGACCCTCGGCCGCGCGATCCCGGTCGCGCACATCACCCGCGCCGAGGCGGAGCAGCAGATGGGCCTGCACATGCCCGCCCCGATGGTCTCCTCGCTGCTCGACCTGTGGGAGGCCGCCGGTCACGGCCCCGCGGCCATCGGCGAGACCACCGAAACCCTCCTCGGCGCACCCGCCCGCACCTATCGGCAGTGGGCCCGCGAGAACGCGCACGCCTTCACCCGCCACTGACCCGCCGACCCTCCGGAGGAGACCGCACATGCGACAGGACAGCAACCGGCACAGGAACCAGGACATGACGCAGGGCAGGAAGCCCATCGGGTACTGGCTCAACCGCACCGACCGGGCCCTGACCTCATCCATGAACTCCGCGCTGGCCGGCTTCGGCCTCACCCGGCTCGGCTGGCAGGCCCTCAACGTCGTGAGGGACGACCCGCGGGCCACCGACACCGCCGTCCTGACCGCCCTGGCGGCAGGCGCCGACACCGCGACGCTGACCGCGACCGTCGCATCGCTCCTCACCGGCGGCTGGGTGACCCGCCCACGGCCGGGCCACCTCGCCCTCACCGACGACGGCCGCGTCCGCCTCGCCGGGGTCGCCCGCCGCATGGACGCCTTCCGCGAGCTGTCGGCCCGGGGGATCACGCGCGAGGAGTACCTCACCGCCGTCGGCGTTCTGGAGCGCATGACGCGCAACCTGGAGGCCGGGCCGGGGCGGTGAGGCGCCCCGGCGGCGAGGACCGTGGTGTCACAGGCCGACGAGCCGGGCCTCCCGCTCGCCGGCCGCCGTCCGCGGCGCGTCCTTCGGGGTGCGCAGGACCGTGAGGGCGATGGCCAGGGCGGCCAGGATCAGGGCGGCGCCGACCGCGAAGGCCAGCTGGTAGCCGCCGGTCAGGGCCTCGGGGACGGGGCGGCCCGCCGCGGTGAGGGACTCGGTGCGGGCGGCCGCCAGGGTGGAGAGGACCGCGACGCCGAGGGCCATGCCGATCTGCTGGGTGGTGTTGAAGAGGCCGGAGGCCAGACCCGCGTCCGCCTCCTTCGCACCGGACATGCCCAGTGAGGTCAGGGCGGGCAGGGCGAGGCCGAATCCGGCCGCGAGGAGCATCACCGGGAGCAGGTCGGTGAGGTAGTCCGCCCGGTCGGCCTGGGCGGGTACGCGCGTCAGCAGGCCGAGTACGCCGACCAGGAGGACCAGACCGGCCGACAGGACCCTGCGCTCGCCGAAGCGGGAGACCAGCCGGGCCGAGACGGTGAGGGAGACGACTCCGATGACGGCCGCGGCCGGCAGCATCGCGAGACCGGTCTCGGCGGCGCCGTACCCGAGCACGTTCTGCATGTAGAGCGCGACGAGGATCTGGAACGAGAAGAGCGCGGCGACCATCAGCATCTGGACCAGGTTGGCGCCGAGGACACTGCGCGAGCGGAAGATGCGCAGCGGCATGAGCGGGGTGCGTGCCGTGGCCTGGCGCACGAGGAAGCCGGCGAGCAGGGCGAGCGCGAGGGCGCCGAAGCCGAGGGTGTGGGCCGAAGCGGCCCCGTACGCCTCGATCTTGACGACGGTGTAGATGCCGAGCATCAGGCCGGAGGTGACGAGGAGCGCGCCCAGGGTGTCCGCGCCGGCCTTCAGGCCGAGGCCCCGGTCTCCCGGTAGGGCCGGGAGGGCGGCGAGGAGCACCGCGATGCCGATGGGCAGATTGATGAAGAAGATCCAGTTCCAGGTGAGCGCGTCGGTGAGGACACCGCCGAGGACCTGTCCGATCGAGGCGCCGGCGGCTCCGGTGAAGCTGAACACCCCGATGGCTCCGGCCCGTTCGCGCGGCTCGGTGAAGAGCGTGACGAGGATGCCGAGACTGACGGCGGAGGCCATCGCGCTGCCGGCGCCCTGCAGGAAGCGCGCCGCGATGAGGACCTCGGGCGAGGTGGCGAGACCGGCCAGCAGCGAGGCTGCGGTGAACACCGCGGTGCCCGCGAGGAACATCCGTCTGCGGCCGATCAGGTCACCGAGGCGGCCGGCGAGCAGGAGCAGCGATCCGAAGGCGATGAGGTAGGCGTTGACGACCCAGCTCAGGCCGACCGGGGTGAACCCGAGATCGCCCTGGATGGCCGGCATCGCGACGGTCACGATGCTGCCGTCGAGGACCGTCATCAGCATCCCGGTGGCCAGGACACCCAGGGCGAGCCGGCGGGAGCGTGAGGGGGACGGGGAAAGGGAGGGGGCGGCGGTGCGCACGGCGGTCTCTCCTGTCGTTGGAGGCAACAGGAAGGACCGTAACAGATAGTTTTGTTGCAGACTATCTTTTACGGATCCAATCGTGCGGCGGGCGGCCGTACGCGCCCCGGGCTACCCCTTCTGACGCGCCCGCCGGGCCGGTCGCGAGCCCTCCACGGGCGTCTCCAGATGCCCGGTGACCAGCCGGTTCAACGCCCGGAGCAGCACCGCGCGCTCCTCCTCGGGCAGGGCGCCGAGCGCGCTCCCGTGGACCTGGTCGACGATCTTCTGGCTCTCCTGCGCGACCTTCGCCCCCTCCTCGGTCACCGCGATGACCCGTGCCCGCCGGTCGGTGCTGGACGGCCTGCGCTCGGCGAGACCGGCCTTCTCCAGCGCATCGACCGTCACCACCATCGTGGTCTTGTCCATGTCGCCGATCTCGGCCAGCTGCGCCTGGGTGCGCTCCCCCTCCAGGGCGTGGACGAGCACGCAGTGCATCCGCGGGGTGAGCCCGATCGCGCCGAGCCGTGCGCTCATCTGCGTCCGCAGCACGTGACTGGTGTGGTCCAGGAGGAAGGACAGGTCCGGTTCGGTGCGCGTGGGTGCCATGGCCGTCATGCCTGCCAGGGTAACGAGAATCGATCCGTCGCGGATTATCGACAACCGGACCATCGAGGCCCGGGGCATTCCTCGATGCAGGACACCGCCGGTCCGCATGCCGGCACATGCCGGCACCCGCTCCGGTCGCGCGATCCGCCCCGGCCCGTTCTCCTGAAGCCATGGAACACAACGCGGTCGGACAGCGCCGACGCGTCCTGCTGGGTCACCTGCTGCGCTCGCTGCTCTCGGCCACCCTGCTCACGGTGCTGTACTACGTGGCGCCCTTGGACGGCGGGTTCGGCGTCTCCACCATCGTGACGCTCCTGGTCGGCCTGGTGTTCTTCGGACTGCTGACGGTCTGGCAGGTCGCCTCCATCGCCCGTGCCCCCTACCCACGCATGCGCGCCCTGGAAGCGGTGACCACCGCCGTACCGCTGTTCCTGATGCTGTTCTCCGCGACGTACTTCCTGCTCTCGAGCCAGAGCCCCACGACCTTTTCCGAGCCCCTGAGCCGCACGGACGCCCTGTACTTCACCGTCACGGTGTTCGCCACCGTGGGGTTCGGCGACATCGTGCCCACCACCCAGGGCAGCCGGGTCCTGACCACCATCCAGATGGTCGCCGACCTGATCGTCGTGGGTGTGATCGCCAAAGCCCTCTTCGGCGCGGTCAAAGTCGCCATGCACAAGCGCAGTTCGGCGCCCCCCGACCCGGACGACGAGCTCTGAGCGGCGAAGTACGCCCCCCGGGTGGACCATCGAGGGAGCGGAAAGGAAGTGAGCCATGCCGCAGTCGCGCCCGCGCCCCGAACCGCCACCCGGCGGAACGCAGCCGCAGGAGGCCGACGTCCTGAGGCAGACGCTGCGCAGCCCCGGATACCTCAAGCTGCTGTGCTTCTGCGCCGTCATCAGCATCCCGGTGTCCCTCGCGTCGTTCTGGTTCCTCGCCGGGCTGCACAAGATGGAACGCGCGCTGTGGGCGGACCTTCCCGAGGCCCTGGGCTGGGACGCCCCGCCCTGGTGGTGGCCGCTCCCGCTGCTGCTCGTCGCCGGCCTCGTGGTCGGCCCGGTCGTCACGCACATGCGCGGCAACGGCGGCCACCTCCCGGCGGGAGGCCTGCACACCGGCGGGACCTCGGAGAAGGCCCTGCCCGGGGTCGTGATCGCGGCCGTGGCCAGTCTGCCGCTCGGCGCGGTGCTGGGACCGGAGGCCCCGCTGATCGCCCTCGGCGGCGGGCTGGCCCTGCTGTTCCGCAACCTCGCGCAGGCACCGGTGACCCCGACGAGCACCGCGCTCGTGGGCGCGGCGGGTGCCGCGGCGGCCGTCTCCACCATCTTCGGCAATCCGCTGATCGCCGCGGTGCTGCTGATCGAAGTGGCGGGCGTGGGCGGACCGCAGCTGTTCGCGGTGATGCTGCCGTCCCTGCTGTCCGCCGGGGTCGGTGACCTGGTCTTCACGGGTCTCGGACGCTGGACCGGGCTGCCGACCGGCAGCCTGAAGCTCGATCTGGGCATCCCCGTGCCCCACCTGGACGTGCCCGACGTGCTCTGGGCGGTGGTCATCGCCGCGGCCCTCGCCGCCGCCCTGCACCCCGTGCTGACCGGAGCCCGGCTGGTGGCCGCCTGGGTCCTCGCACGGCCGGTCCTGCGGACCGTGCTGTGCGCCCTGGCCGCTGCGGCCTGTGCCTCCCTCTACGCCCTCCTCACCGGCCGCTCGCCCGCCGACGTCACCGGGTCGGGCCAGTCGACGATCGGCACGCTGGCCGCCGACCCGCACGCCTGGGGCGTGGGCGCGCTGATCGGCGTGCTCGTCTTCAAGGGCGCCGGCTACGCCATCTGCCTCGGCAGCCTGCGGGGCGGCCCCATCTTCCCCGCGCTGTGCCTCGGCGCCGTGGCGGGCGTCCTGCTCGGTCCGCTGCCCGGTCTCGGCATCGTGCCCGCGATGGGAGCGGGCATGGCGGCGACCGCGGCCAGCGTGCTGCGGCTGCCGGTGAGCAGCGTGGTGATGGTGGTCCTGATGCTGGGCGGCACCGCGATGATGCCGGTCGTGATCCTGGCGGCCGTGGTCGCCTTCGTGGTCACCGAGCTGCTGCCCGTGGGGCCCCCGGTTCCCGAGCTGCCCGCCGTACCGGCCGTACGGGCGGCGCCCGCGGCGAAGTAGCCGCCGGCCTACGGCGAGGACCCCGCCCGGGGAGCCGGGCGGGGTCCTCCGTACGGATACGGGCGCGGGGGTGGAGCGAGGGTGGCGCGGCGGTGGAACGGCGGCCGGCCCGTCAGCAGCGCAGGCCGGTGGAGGCGGCCGTGGCGGCCTGGTCCAGGTTCTCGATCTGCGGCTGCAACTGGGTGCGCGCGTCCTTGCCGGTCGTGTCCCCCGGCAGGTCCTGGTAGCTCTTCTTGAGGTCCTCGGCGGCGGACTGGACGGCGGCGCGCTCCGCGTCCTTCAGCTGGGCCGCGTTCTCCTTGACCCCTTCCCAGTCCTTCTGGACGGCCTCGTAGGCCTCCTTGACCTGGTCCTTGGTCGCGTTGGCGGGGTTCAGGGCCTTCAGCTTGGCGTTGTCGGCCTTGAGCGCGGTCAGGTCGGTGCAGAGGTCCGCGGCGGCCTCGGTGGCCTCCTCCGCGGGCGAGCTGTCGTCGGAGCACGCGGAGAGAGCGAGGATCGCGCCGACGCAGAGCACACCGATCACCGGGAAACGCTTCATGGGGACCTTCCTCAATCGGACGGACCGGCAGTACGGGATCTTCCGGTACACCCGACAAAATATGCAGATACCGGGACACTCCGCATCCGCACTGCTCCGTTCCGTCACCCCGCCCGGGCGGCCGGGGCACACGTGAGGGGTGGGTCCGCCGCCCCCCCCGGCCCCCCCCCCCGCGCCCCCGCGGGCGGGCCCCCCCCACGCCCGTGTCCCGGGTGGCCCGGCACGCCCCGGTGGCGGGCCGGACCCGGCCC
>NZ_JBSGXU010000211.1:0-13455 GCF_053610205.1 Streptomyces sp. NPDC054932
CGCCCTGTCTGAAGCTCGTGCCACCTCGCATGCCGCCGTGCATGCCGCTGTGCAGGCCGCCGCTCCGCAGCCGGTTCCCATTTCTGACATTCGGTCAACTTCCCTTGCGTACAAGGCTTTTCCGGCCCTTCGCCACGCAAGGAACGGAGTCTGTCCGGCCCCTTGCTGTGCCGCCCCGGTTCGCGAATGATGCTCCCGGCGTGTCGGTCGACGGTGCTCGGTCTCGATCCGTCCGCCACCCTCGCACCCGGTCGGCCAGGAGGCCCGTTTTGCGGACGAACCGTCACATCCGGAGATCATTAATGGTCGTCGGTGCCGCCCTCGCGGTGGTCGTCGCCGTTCCCCAGACGGCCTTCGCGGCGCCGCCCCCCGCGCTCCCGGGGAAGGCGGAAGCGATCGAGCAGACCTACCAGCCGGCCTACGACTACGACACCGACGGCTGCTACCCGACCCCCGCCATGGGCCCGAGCGGTGTGCTGAACGGCGGACTCAAGCCGACCGGCGCCCTCAACGGCAGCTGCCGGGACGCCTCGGACCTCGAGAACACCAACGGCTACTCCCGCTGGGCCTGCAACAACGGCTGGTGCGCCGTCATGTACGCGCTGTACTTCGAGAAGGACCAGGCCCTGCCCGGCAGCAGTCTCGGCGGCCACCGCCACGACTGGGAGCACGTGGTCGTGTGGATCCAGGGCAACGAGGCCAAATACGTCGCGACCTCCGCCCACGGCGACTTCAACATCCACTCGCGCGACCAGATCCGCTGGGACGGCAGCCATCCCAAGATCGTCTATCACAAGGACGGCATCAGTACGCACTGCTTCCGCGCGGCGAACACCAACGACGAGCCGCCCGAGAACCACCGCCGCGCCTGGCAGTTCCCCACGCTCGTCGGTTGGTCGGGCTACCCGGCGGGCTTGCGGGACAAGCTCACCCAGGCCGATTTCGGCAGCGCGCACTTCGGCCTGAAGGACGGCTCCTTCGCGTCCCACCTGGCGGAGGCCAAGCCCGCGGGCATCCCCTTCGACCCGTATCAGTAACATCCGGCTCCCGGCACACCGCGGGCACCCGACCGCCCCGAGCGGGGCGGGGCGGGTGTCCGTGCGGTGTCATCGGCCGGTCCAGATCCGGCGGTACGCCTCGCGGTAGCCGGACGGGTCCCAGGACGTGGCGCCGCCGGTGTTCTCGGCCGTGGCGATGTGCACGGGTGCCACGTAGCCGCTGGCGGGCTGTCCGGCGAAGGCACGGTTGAACTCGTCGATGATCTGCCAGCCCTGCTGGTTCAGCGGCTCGGGGACGGTGGCGGCCTGGTACTGCTTGCTGTTGATCCGCTGGAAGGCCGAGGGGTCGCCGTCGCCCGCACCGATGTTGAAGGGCGGTCCGGCGCCCGGCCTGCCCGCCGCCCGCAGGGCCGGGGCCGCGTCGGCGAAGTAGAGGTCGTTGATGGCGACGGAGTACGTCCAGTCGTCCTGGAAGCGGGAGAGCAGCGAGGAGACCGCCTGCGGGGTGCGGCTCCCGGCGTCCGGGATGGGAATGTTCTCGTACGACAGGAGCCGTACGCCGGCGCAGGTGGCGAGCTCGTCGCGGATCAGCTCGGACTTGTTCCTCGCGAACGGGATCGAGTCGTCGGTGAACAGGACGACTCCGGCGTCGCCCTTGGAGCGGGCGATGATCCAGTCCGCGCTGATCCGCGCCACGTCCTCCACCTGCGTGGTGATGTTGGTGAACAGCCTGGGCTTCTCGCTCGGGCCGGGGGTGCCCACCGCGTGCCAGCCGATGACCGGGATGTCCGCCCCTTCGGCCCGCGCCATCTGCTGCGAGGTCAGCTGGGGATCGAAGCCGCCGATGACGATGCCCGAGGGATCCAGGGTGATGGCCTGGCTGAGCGCCGCCTGGATCCCGGCGGGCGTGCCGTCGCCGTCGATCACCCGGACCTGCCAGCCGATGGCCTTCGCGGCCTCCTCGACGCCCTTCGCGACGCCCGCGACGCCGGGGTTGGTCATGGTCTGCGCGACGTAGACGATGGACTTGTCGGGCACCGCCGCGGGTCCGGTGGTGGGGCCGCGCCAGGTGGTGTCGGTGTTCTCGGCCTGTCTGACGGCCGCGCCGGCGCTCGCGAGGGCGGTGGGGCAGCCCGCCTTCGGCGCTGCGGCGCCGGTCGAGGGACCGCTCCCGCAGCCGGCGGCGAGGGCGGCGGCCGCGGTCAGCAGGGCGGCGGTCGTGAGGGTGGTCCTGCGGTGCGGATCCTTCGGGTACACGGTGCTCCTGACGGGGTGCGCGTACGGACTTTCCCAGGGGTGTCTTGTCGATCGGTCCGGCCTGATCGGCAAGACACCCCTAGGGACGGCCGTCCTTCGCCGGTGCGGCCGGTTCCCCGGGCGACCGGCTGGTCGGGGTGGCGCCGGTGCGCAGCCTGCGGCGGGCGGAGTAGCCGGCCAGGCCGACGGCGATGAGCAGGGTGGCGCCGTTGAACAGCGGTGTGGCCCAGAAGTCGGCGCCGAGCTGGCCGATGCCGGCGAGGCCGATGGCGAGGACGGCGACGGCCACGACGGTGCCGAGGGCGTTCACGCGGCCGGGCTTGATCGTCGTGGACCCGAGCAGTGCGCCGACGAAGGCGGGCAGCAGGTAGTCCAGTCCGACGCTCGGGTTGCCGGTCTGCTGCTGGGCGGCGAGGAGGACCCCGGCGATGCCGGTGACCAGGCCCGATCCGGCGAAGGCGTAGACGGAGTACCGGTGGGTGGGGATGCCGATCATTTCGGCGGTGCGCCGGCTGGAGCCGATGACGTACAGGCAGCGGCCGAGCGGCAGCCTTTCCAGGACCAGCCAGAGCACGGCCGTGAGCGCCAGGACGTAGAAGGCAGGCAGCGGCAGGCCGAGGAACCGGGAGTCGTAGAGGCCGGTGAAGGCCGTGGGCAGGCCGTTCGGGCCGGGGACGATCCGGGAGCCGTCGGTGATCCAGCCGGTGCAGGCGTACATCATGCTGCCGGTGCCGAGCGTGGCGATGAAGGAGTCGATCCGCACGAACTCGACGATGACGCCGTTGAGAACGCCGACCGACGCCGCGCCGATGACCACCACGAGGCAGGCGAGGGGCCAGGGCCAGTCCTCGTTCACGATGAGCTGCATCACCATCACGTGGGCCAGACCGAGGCCGTAGCCCATGGACAGGTCGAACTTGCCGGTGGCGATGGGGATCGTCGCGCCGAGCGCCAGGACGGCGGGGATCGACTGGTTGGAGAGGATCGAGGAGACGTTGTCCCGGGTGGGGAAGGTGTCCGGCAGGACGAGGGAGAAGACCAGGAAGAGCAGGACGGCGATGGCGAGCAGGCCGTAGGCGCCGATGTGGTGACCACGGAGGCGGTCCGGCAGGGACCGCGGCGACGGGGAGATGGTCATCGGTCCGTCGCGGTCCCGGTGATCGGCGGCATGGCCGAGGCGGTGCGGGTGAGTTCGGCGACGGTGAGGGCCGCACCGCTCAGCTCGGTGCTCACGCTCCCGCGGACGAACACCAGCGCGCGGTGGCACATGTCCGCGACCTCTTCGAAATCGGTGGAGATGAGCAGGACCGCGAGGCCGGAGGCCAGGGCGTCGTCGAGGAGCCGGTGGATGCCGGCCTTGGCACCGACGTCCACACCGGCGGTCGGCTCCTCGAGGACGAGCAGGCGCAGGCGCCCCCGCAGCCACCGGCCGACGACGACCTTCTGCTGGTTGCCTCCGGACAGGGTGGCGATGGGCACCTCGCTGTCGCGGGGGTGCACCGAGAACCGGTCGATGAGCGCGGCGGCCTCGGCGCGCTCACGGCGGGGGCTGATCCAGTGCACGGCCGGGACGCCGGACGCGCGGGGGTTCGCCAGGAAGTTCTCCCGTACGGTCAGATCGGCGGCACAGCCCTCCTCCTGACGGTTGGCCGCCACGAAGCCGACCCCGGAGTCGAGGGCCGCGTGGACCGTACGGGGGTGGTACGGCCGGCCGTCGAGCAGCACCCGCCCGTCGAGGATCGGCCGGGCGCCGGCGAGGGCGCGCCCGAGCTCCATGTGGCCGGCGCCGGTCAGGCCCACCATGCCGAGGATCTCACCGGCGCGCAGGTCGAGGCTCACCCCCGCGGTGGAGGCGGTCCGCACCCGGTCGAGGCTCAGCAGGGGCGGGCCGGCGGCGGGGCGGATGCCGGGTGACCGGCC
Source organism: Streptomyces sp. NPDC054932 (assembly GCF_053610205.1). Classification (NCBI taxonomy): domain Bacteria; kingdom Bacillati; phylum Actinomycetota; class Actinomycetes; order Kitasatosporales; family Streptomycetaceae; genus Streptomyces; species Streptomyces sp. NPDC054932. The sequence continues at coordinate 4,176 of NZ_JBSGXU010000211.1, forward strand.
GGCCGGCGCGTGGCCCACGATCGCGTGCACGAGACGGGCCGGGCTGTGACCGGCGAGCGGGCCCCGGTCGACCAGCCGGCCGTCACGCAGGACGGCGAAGGTGTCGGCGACCTCGTAGACCTCGTCGAGCCGGTGGCTGACGTAGAGGATGCCGTGTCCGCGGTCGCGCAGGGTGTGCAGGACGTCGAACAGCCGTGCGCAGTCGGCGGCGGGGAGGGTGGCGGTCGGCTCGTCGAGCACGATGAGCTCGGCCCGGGTGGCGAGGGCGCGGGCGATGGCGACGAGCGAGCGCTCGGCGGGGGCGAGGTCGGCGATCCGGGCGCCGGCGTCCAGGTGACCGGCGACGATCCGCAGGGCTGCGTCGCAGCGCTCCCGGGTCCGCCGCCAGGAGATCAGTCCGCGGCGGCGCGGGTAGCCGGTGCCCAGGGCGACGTTCTCGGCCACCGTCATCCACGGGACGAGACCGAGGTCCTGGTGGATGAAGGACATGTTCCGGGTCGCGGCGTGGCTGCCGAGGGGATGGCCGGCCACCGTCACCTCGCCCTCGTCGGGGTGGTGGATCCCGGCGAGCACCTTGATGAGGGTGGACTTGCCGGCTCCGTTGGGGCCGAGCAGGGCGAGGACGCTGCCGCGGTGGATGTCGAGGTCGACCGAGGCCAGCGCGACGGTGCCGCCGAACCGCTTGCTCAGGCCGCGCATACGGACGAGGGGTGCGGCACCGGAGTGAGGGGGTGGGCTCGCCCAGGTGTCGGGAGCGTCGTGCACAGACTTCTCCGGGGGTCGGCCTCCGAGTTCTTCCCGACGGTACGGGGCACTCTACGGGGACACCACCACAGATCCCCGGCATATCGCCGCGCCCTGTGACCCCAATGGCCGAACGGCCCGGGGTCATGCCACGGACAGCGGACACTCGGCCCAGATGACCTTGCCGTCGGTGGTGTAGCGGGTGCCCCACGCGCGGGCGAGCTGCGCGACGAGGAACAGGCCGCGGCCGCCCTCGTCGGTGGTGGCCGACTGGCGCATGCGCGGGGCGCTGCTGCTGGCGTCGTGCACCTCGCAGATCAGATTGCGGTCGTGGATGAGACGGACCTGGATGGGCGCGGTGCCGTAGCGGACGGCGTTGGTGACCAGCTCGCTGAGCAGCAGTTCCACGGCGAACGAGGACTCCTCCAGCCCCCACCGGCTCAACTGGTCCATGGCGGCGGCGCGGACCTCGGAGACCAGGGCCGGGTCGGCGGCCAGGTCCCAGGTGGCGATCCGGTCGGGGGGCACGGCATTGGTGCGGGCGACGAGGAGCGCGATGTCGTCGGCGGGGTGGTCGGGTGCCACGGCGTCGAGGACCGCCTGGCAGGTGTCCTCGGGGGCGCGGTCCGGGTGGGCCAGGGTGCGGCTCAGGGCGGCGAGGGCCACGTCGATGTCGCGGTGGCGGTCCTCGACGAGCCCGTCGGTGTAGAGGACGAGCTGGCTGTGTTCGGGGAGTCGGATCTCGACCGACTCGAAGGGCAGGCCGCCGAGGCCGAGCGGGGGACCGGCGGGCAGGTCGAGGAGCGACACGCTGCCGTCGGGTTGGACCAGCGCGGGCGGGGGATGGCCCGCGCGGGCCATCGTGCACACCTGGGAGATGGGGTCGTAGATGGCATACAGGATGGTGGCGCCGACGATGCCGGTGCTGCCGAAGTCGGGGTTGTCGCCGCCCTCCTCCCGGTCGAGGCGCACCATCAGGTTGTCCAGGTGGGTGAGGAGCTCGTCGGGGGCGAGCTCCAGCTCGGCGAAGTTGCGGGCGGCGGTGCGCAGCCGGCCCATGGTGGCGGCGGCGTGCAGTCCGTGACCGACGACGTCGCCGACGAGGAGGGCGACGCGGGTGCCGGACAGCGGGATGACGTCGAACCAGTCACCGCCCACCCCCGACTCGGCGGGCAGATAGCGGTGGGCGACCTCGACGGCGCTCTGCTCGGGGAGGCCGCGCGGGAGCAGGCTGCGCTGCAGGGACAGGGCGAGGGTGTGTTCGCGGGTGTAGCGGCGTGCGTTGTCGATGCAGAGGGCGGCCCGCGCGGCGAGTTCCTGGGCCAGTGAACGGTCGTCGTCCCCGTAGGGGGCGGGGTCCTGCGAGCGGTAGAAGCACGCGATGCCCAGGATCGCGCCGCGGGCGAGCAGCGGGACGGTGATGAGGGAGTGGATGTTGTGGGCGAGGAGCAGTTCGGCGTGCGCGGGGTCCTGGGCGATCCAGCCGAAGGCGGCCTTCAGGTCGGGCTCCAGCACCGGCTGCCGGGTGGCGATGCAGCGCATGTGGGGCGTGGTGGGCCGCAGGCTGACCTGCTCGCCCACCGGGTAGAAGGGGCAGTCCTCGCGGATGCCGTGGACCACCGTGCGGTGCATCTCGGTGGTGGGGCGGGGGGACTCCTCGCCGCGCAGTACGGCGCCGGGCAGGTCGATGGTGACGAAGTCCGCCAGTCTCGGGACCGCCGTCTCGGCGAGCTCCCAGGCGGTACGGCTCACGTCCAGGGTGGTGCCGATGCGGTTGCTGGCCTCGGCCAGCAGCTCCAGCCGGCGCCGCGCCGCGACGGCGTACTTGCCCACCTCGGGCTCGCCGACCAGGACCAGCCCTCTGACCTTGCCCCGGGCGGGACCGCCGGTGGGCCCGCCGGCCGGGTCGTGGGCCGGGCCGGCGGCGGGCGTCGCCCCGGGTGTGCGGACCGTCGCCGGGCCGGGACCCGGGGCGATGCGGGGGCGGAACGGCTGGGGCGCGCCGGACGGGGTGTGGGCGGGAGCGGGTGCGTGGTGTTCCGGCTCCTCGGGGAGCAGCGCCTCGACGACGACGCCCTCCACGCCGGAGGCGCTCGTCACGGGGCGGCAGACCAGCGTGACCCACCGGCCGCGGGACAGGGGCACCTCGGCGGCGGCCCGCCGGTCCGCGGACATCAGCTCGGTGGCCTTCTCCTTCAGGGTCGTCTGATCGCTCTGCTCCAGCTCGCTCATGAGGAACTCGTCCATGCCGACCGGGTGCCCGTTGAGCCCGTGCTCGCCGGTCCGGTCCGGGCTCGCGGCGTCGAGGTAGGCCTGCAGCAGGCCGTGCTCGCGGACCGAACTCTGGTCCATCAGCCGTCGTTCGATGGCCTCGGCCGCCCTGCGCACCACGGGGATCAGCGCCGGGTCCGCGTCGGTGTAGGGATAGCCGAGGCACAGGACGCCCTCGATGTGCCCGCTGAGCTGGTCGCGCAGGGGGATCGCGGTGCACGCGCTCGACTGGGACCGCTCGGCGAAGTGCTCGGCACCGTAGACCTGGCACAGGCGCCTCTCCGCGAGGGTGAGGCCGATGCCGTTCGTACCGGCGACCTGCTCGGCGAACACGAACCCGGGCACGATCTGGATCGGGGCGAGCTGTCTGAGCATGGACTTCTCGCCGAAACGGCGAGCGAGCACCATGCCGTGACCGTCGGCGAGACAGATGTTGGTCCGGCTGCCCGCGAAAATGCTCTGGAGCCGGTCGAGTACGGGCTCGGCGGCGCGCAGCAGCGGACCGTCCGGGTCGAAGCCCTCCTGGAACGGGAGCTCGGACTGCTCCGGCGACAGCCCCAGCAGCCGGCTGCGCTGCCACGAGCTCAGGATCGGACTTCTCACGCTCCCCTCGACCGACTCGCCCTGCAGGAACCGGTCACGGAAACGCACGGGGCCGATGCGGTCCCCGACGACCCCCATGTGCATCACTTCCCCTCACCGGAGCGCCCTCGATCACCAGATTTGAGTATATTCCTCACATTTCGGCAATGAGCAGGGGAACCAAGTGATCAGCGGGATCGGTGCGATCGGCGGGATCAACGGGATCGGCAGGTCGGCCGTCACAGGATCGCGACCGGGTTGACGGGCGAGCCCGTACCGCCCGGGACGTTCAGCGGCGCCACGACGAGCATGAACGCGTAACGGCCCGCGTCGGCGCAGGCGGCGGACAGCGGTTCCAGGTCGAGGTTGTCCAGCAGCGGTACCCCCATCGCCGTGACGGCGAGCGCGTGGACGGGGGAGTGCAGCCCCTCCACCGGCGAAGGCCGCACGTCGCTGTCCCCGTCGCCACCGAGCAGCGCGACGGCGCGCTCGGCCAGCAGGGGCACGGCGTCCACGTGCCAGCCCGCGCTCGCTGCGTCCGGGTTCCAGGGGCCCAGTTCCCGGCGCCGGCGCAGGGCCCCCGAGCGCAGCAGTACCGCGTCGCCGTCCCCGATCGTCACGCCGAGCGCCTCCTCGGCGGCGACGAGGTCCTGCGCGTGCACCGCGCGCCCCGGCTCCAGCCAGGCGATCCCGAGGACGGCGGGCAGGTCGACCAGGACGCCCCGCGTGACCAGGGGGCCGAGCGCCGACACCGAGCCGAAACGGGCGCCCGCCGCATCGACCGCGTCACGGGCCGCGCGGCCGTCGTACAGCTGCCCTCGGTAGGCGACGTGTGACAGCGCGTCGAGGTGGGTCACGCCCTTGCCGTGGTAGTCCACGGCGAGGAAGTCCTTGTACACGGACGGTTCCGGGGCCTCCACGTCGCCGAGGTCCGCCATGTAGTGCAGGGCGGGCTTCGTGTTGTCCGGGCCGGGGCGGGTGTCCCAGGGCCGCGCCATCGGGACGACCGTCCCGGACCGGACCGCGGCGGTGGCCCGGCGGACGTGGTCCGCCGTCACCCGGTTCCAGGCGCCCCGGTCGGCCGCGGTCCACCGGCCCCACGTACGGACCGCCTCGAACAGTGCATCGAACTCCTGGCGGGAGACGGCGGGCCCGATGCGGGAGCCGTCGGCGGGTTCATTGCCCATGGGCCCAGTGTCCGGCGGATCGCGGCCGCGCGCTGGCCGGTGGGCGATCACCCCGCCGAGGGTGTCGGTGGCTCGCGCTAGTGTGCGTACGTGAGCTTTCATGTCGTCATGGGCTTCGGCCCCGCCGGGGCCGCCACCGCCCGGCTCCTCGCCGAACAGGGCCATACCGTAAGGGTCGTCACCAGATCGGGCCGGAGCCCGGAGCCCGGAATCGAGCACGTCGCGCTGGACGCGACGGATGCCGGGCGGCTGACCGAGGCCGCGCGGGGCGCGGCCGCCCTCCACGGCTGCGCCGCGCCGCCCTACCACCGCTGGACGGCCCAATGGCCGCCGCTGGCCTCGTCGCTCTGCGCCGCGGCCGAGGCGACCGGGGCCGTGCTGGTCATGCTGGGGAACCTCTACGGATACGGGCCGGTGACGGGTCCCATGACCGAGGAGCTGCCGCTCGCGGCGACCGGGCCCAAGGGGCGGGTGCGCGCGGCGGTCTGGGAGCAGGCCCGCAAGCTCCACGAGCAGGGCCGGATCAGAGCCGTCGAGGTGCGGGCCTCGGACTTCTTCGGACCCGGCGTCACCGAGGGCGGCCACCTGGCCGCGCGCGTCGTGCCGCCGTTGCTGCGCGGCAAGCCGGTCACCACGCTCGGGGACCCGGACGCCCCGCACAGCTGGACGTATCTCCCCGATGTGGCCAGGGCGTTGGCCGAGGTCGCGGGCGAGGAGCGGGCCTGGGGGCGGGCCTGGCACGTTCCGACGGAGCGGCCGCAGTCGGTCAGGCAGATGGTCGACCGCCTCGCCGCCCGGGCGGGAACGGGACCGGTCGCCGTGCGCAGGCTCCCGTCGGCCGTGGTCGGCGCGGCTTCGCTGTTCTCCCCGCTGATCCGCGAACTGAAGGAGATCCGCTACCAGTTCGACCGCCCGTTCGTCGTCGATTCGAGCGCCTACGAGGCGGCCTTCGCGGTGGCGGCCACCCCCGTCGACGAGCAGATCGAGGCGACCGTGGACTGGTGGCGCGAGCACCTGGCGGCCGGTGGGCGACCTGGGTGACAGCGGACTGGCCCGGCCCTCGGGGGATGGGCCGGGCCAGTCCGGGCGGGAGTCACCCGTCCGGCCGCCGGAAAAGCGGGGAAACGGGAATACCCGCCCGGTTTGACGGGGGATGCAAACCGGGCGGGAGTTCTCAACTCGCCTTGCCGAGCTTACTGCAGGCGGCTGTCACTTTGGTGGGGCATGCGAGCTCTGCCGCGAAGTTGTTCGTATCGCGGCGGTCGCCGTCGCAGGCGTCCTCGTCGTCCCGGGGGACGCTGCCGGACGGTTCTGCCTGCAAGGCGCGCTTGATCGGGCGCCGCTCGGGTGGACGCCCGCCGCGCTCGGGCGCCCGTCCCCCTGGCCGGATCGCGACCCCCGCCGGTGGTGTGCTCCCGGCGTACGGGCCCGGTGGGCGTCAGGTGTCGGTCAGGGCGCTGGGGCCGCCCGTCAGGGCGACGTGCAGGCCGTCCGGCCGGACCTCCGCGGAAGTGGCCGCGAGCCCGAGCGGGTACTCCTTCGGTGCGCCCGCCCGGGCTCCGAGGTCGCCGTCGCCGACCCCGAGCCGGTCGGTGGGTACGGAGCGGCCGAACAGGGTGAGCCCGTCGACGGCGAGGGTGACTTTGCCGTCGGCGAGTACGGGACGCAGCGTCAGCCGGCCGACGCCGCCCGGGCCGACGTCCGCGAGGACCGTCCCCTTCGCCGGATCGGTGGTGACCGCGGCCACCGACACGGACGGCACGGCGGCGCGGATCGCTGCCGCGAGGGACTGCGTGGAGACCGTCACCTCCGCGTGCGTGCTGCCGACGGTGGTGGTGTCGCCGAGGCGGACGTCGTCCAGCCGGGCGCGGACGCGCACCTGGGTGAGCCGTCCGACCCGGGCATCGTCGCTGCTGATGTCCAGCCGGGGGAAGTTCCCGTCCGCCAGGTCCCACAGGGCCCAGCCGCCGGCGACGCCGACCGCCACGTCGTCGCCGAGGCCCGGAGCAGCCTTCGTGACGCGGCTCCGGACCAGGTCGCGGACCGTGTACTCGGCGGCGCCGGTGGCGACGACGGCCAGCAGGACCACGGTGGCCGTGACCGTGAGGACGAGATGGCGGCGCAGGACCGCCCGGGTCTTCGTCAGGCGGCGCTTCATCGCCGGTCTCCTCGGACGGGTGCGAGATCGGATGCTGGATCGGATGCGGATGCGGATGCGGGTGCAGGACCGGGAGCGGGCGCGGGAAGGGCGTCCGGCCCGTCGGCGGGCCCTTCCGGGTCCAGGTGCGGGAGGAGCCGGTCCAGCCAGCCGGGGAGCCACCAGTTGGCGCGCCCGAAGAGGTACATGGACGCGGGCACCAGGAGCAGCCGGACCACGGTGGCGTCGATGATGACGCTGACGCCGAGGCCGAGCGCGAGCATTTTGACGGCGACGTTCGTGGAGAGCAGGAAGGCCAGGAAGACGCTGGTCATGATCAGCGCCGCACAGGTGATGACGCGGGCGGTGGCGGCGAGGCCGGTGGCGACGGCCAGGTGGTTGTCCTCCCGCTGGAGCCACGTCTCACGGATCCGGGAGAGCAGGAAGACCTCGTAGTCCATGGACAGCCCGAAGACGATCGCGAACATCATCATCGGTACGTAGGACTCGACGGGCACCTTCTCGGCGACGCCGAACAGCGCGCCGCCCCAGCCCCATTGGAAGACCGCGACGACCACCCCGTAGGCCGCGGCGATGGAGAACAGGTTGAGCACGGCAGCCTTGAGCGCCACCAGCAGGCTGCGGAAGACGGTGAGCAGCAGGAGGAAGGCGGCTGCGACGACCACGGCGATGATCAGGGGCAGCTTGGCGGTGAGGGTGTCGGTGAAGGTCTGGGCGGCGGCGGTCGTGCCGGTGAGGTAGCCGGTGGCTCCGGTGCCCGACAGCGCCTTCGGCACCGTCTCGTCCTGCAGGGTGTGGATCAGGTCGGCGGTGGCCCTGTCCTGCGGGCCGGTGGTGGGAACGACCGTGGTGATGAGCAGGACGTGGTCGGGACTGGCCACCGGGGGCGTGACGGAGGCGACGCCCGGTACGGCGGACAGCTCGCTCCGGAGGGATGCGGCGAGCTCCTGGCGCAGGCTCTCGCTCGCGACCTGACGGCTGTCGAGATGGGTGACGACGGTCAGCGGACCGTTGGCGCCGGGGCCGAAGCCCTCGGTGATCAGGTCGTAGGCGCGGCGGTCGGTCCTGCTGGTGGACTGGGCCCCGGCATCGACGTGGCCCAGCTGCATGGAGGCGAGCGGGACCGAGAGGACCCCGAGTACGAGCAGGCCGCTCACCAGGAAGAGCCAGGGGCGCCGGCTGACCCTGACGGCCCAGCGGTGCCAGACGTCCGACTCGCCCGTGGGTTCGGCGACCGGCTTGCGGACGTGGAAGCGGTCGATGCGGTGGCCGAGCAGGCCCAGCAGGGCGGGAGTCAGCGTCACGGACGCGGCGGCGGCCACGACGACACTGAGCCCGGCGGCGACACCGAGGGCGCCGATGAAGCCCACGCCGGAGGCGCAGAGTCCGGCGAGGGCCATGGCCACCGTGGCGGCGGCGACCAGGACCGCCCGGCCGCTGGTGGCGACCGTACGCCCGACCGCCTCGGCGGGCTGCGCTCCGGAGTGCAGCAGGGCCCGGTAGCGGGTGGCGAGGAAGAGCGCGTAGTCGATGCCGACTCCCAGGCCCATCATCGCGGCCAGCGTCGGGGCGGCCTGGGCGAAATCGAAGTGCCCGGCGAGCAGGCCCAGACCGGCCAGGCTGACGGACAGTCCGATCACCGCCGTCAGCAGCGGCAGACCGGTGGCGGCGACGCTGCCGAAGCCGATCAGCAGCACGAGCACGGCGACGGCCAGACCGATGGCCTCCGAGGCGCGGTCGGCGGACTTGGGCGTGGCCAGCTGCCCGAGCGGGGCCCCGTACTCGACGGTGACGCCGTCGGCGCGCAGCGGCTCGACGGCGGCGTCGACACCGGTGAGGTAGGCGGGGTCGAAGCTCGCCGGGTTGCCGTCGAAGCGGACGGTCAGCTGGGCGGTCCCGCCGTCCGCGGACACCGCCCCCGGGGTGGTGAGCGGGTCGGTGACCGACAGGACGTCCGGGAGCCGGCCCAGACCCGCGACCGCCGAATCGACGGCCGCACGGTGACCGGTGACCGGACCCTGATCGGTCGTGAGCACGATGGTGGCGGCCGTGCCGCCGGAGCTGCTGGTGTGCGCCGTGAGGAGGTCCGCACCCGTCTGGGTGCTGGTTCCGGGCAGGGAGAAGCTGTCCGCGAAGGTGCCGCCCCACGCGTGGTTGGCCAGCCCCAGGCCGGCCAGTGCCAGCACCCACAGCGCGACCACGCGCCAGGCGTGCCGGGCGCACCAGCGCCCGCTCCGGTGGAGGAGCCCCGGCCCCTCGGCCGATTCAGTGTTCATGGGGATCACTCTGTGCGGTGTGTGTAAGGGAGCCGTGGGCGCATTGTTCGGGGAATGCAAGG
>NZ_JBSGXU010000212.1:0-13422 GCF_053610205.1 Streptomyces sp. NPDC054932
GCCCTTCGCCGCGTGCACGGACTGCCGTCAGGCGAGCGGACCCGTCACCGGCTCCACCGCGGCGAGCAGCCCACCCGTACGGACGAACTCGTCGGCGGCGGCCAGGTCAGGGGCGAGGAAACGATCCGGCCCGGGGCCCTGCACGCCCGCCGCGCGGGCGGCGGCGATCGCGGCCAGGCTGGCCGGGGCGGCCGTCAGCCCGTGGCGCAGCTCGATGGCGCGGGTGGCCGCGTACAGCTCGATGGCGATGATCCGCGTCAGGTTGTCGATGGCGGTACGGAGCTTGCGCGCGGCCGACCAGCCCATCGAGACGTGGTCCTCCTGCATGGCGGAGGAGGGGATCGAGTCGGCCGAGGCCGGCACCGCGAGCCGCTTCATCTCGCTGACCAGGGCCGCCTGCGTGTACTGGGCGATCATCAGACCGGAGTCCACACCGGCGTCGTCCGCGAGGAACGGCGGCAGGCCGTGCGAGCGGTTCTTGTCGAGCAGCCGGTCGGTGCGGCGCTCGGCGATGGAGCCGAGGTCGGCGGCCGCGATGGCGAGGAAGTCCAGCACGTAGGCGACCGGCGCCCCGTGGAAGTTGCCGTTGGACTCCACGCGCCCGTCGGGCAGCACCACCGGGTTGTCGACGGCGGCGGCCAGTTCGCGCGAGGCCACCAGGGCGGCGTGCGCCATGGTGTCGCGGCCGGCGCCGGCCACCTGCGGGGCGCAGCGCACGGAGTAGGCGTCCTGCACGCGCGGGGCGGTCTCCTCCTGGAAGTGGCGGACGAGCCCGGAGCCCTTCAGGACGGCGGCCATGTTCGCGGCGGAGGCACCCTGCCCCGGGTGCGGCCGGATGGCGTGCAGCTCGGGCTGGAGCACCTTCTCCGTACCGAGCAGCGCCTCCAGGGTGAGGGCGGCGGTGATGTCGGCGGAGGTGTAGAGCCTGCCGAGGTCGGCGAGGGCCATGACCAGCATGCCGAGCATGCCGTCGGTGCCGTTGAGGAGGGCGAGGCCCTCCTTCTCGCGGAGCACGACGGGCTCGATGCCGGCTTCGGCGAGGAGCTCCCCGGCGGGGCGGACGGTGCCGTCCGGGCCCTCGGCGTCACCCTCGCCCATGAGGGCGAGCGCGCAGTGGGACAGCGGCGCGAGGTCGCCGGAGCAGCCGAGGGAGCCGTACTCGTGGACGACGGGGGTGATCCCGGCGTTGAGCACGTCGGCCATGGTCTGCGCGACGGAGGGGCGCACGCCGGTGTGGCCGGAGGCGACGGTCTTGAGGCGGAGGAACATCAGCGCGCGGACGACCTCCCGCTCGACGCGCGGGCCCATGCCGGCGGCGTGCGAGCGGACGATGTTGCGCTGGAGCTGGGCACGCAGCTCGGGGCTGATGTGCCGGGAGGCGAGCGCACCGAACCCGGTGGACACGCCGTAGACGGGCTCGGGCTTGGCGGCCAGGGCGTCGACGATCTCGCGGGCACGGGCGAGTGCGTCGAGCGCCTCGCCGGAGAGCTCGACGCGTGCGTTGCCGCGGGCTACGGCGATGACGTCCTCGGCAGTGGTCCCGGACGTCCCCACCACAACAGTGTGCATATCCATATTCAGCACCCTACGGATTGAATCGCTTCATGTCACTAGCTGAAATTGTCACGATCGCGGCGCGGCTGGACCCCTTACGGGCCGGTAGCGCGGGCGGCCGGTCACTGGCGGCCCCGGAAGCGGCGCCGTTCCCCCGGAGCCTCCTGGGCGGCGGCGTCCGCGAGGCGGACCACGGCGGTGTCCCGGCCGGCCACGACCGGCTTGGGCGAGCGCGCGGCCTTCGCCTTGTACTGGGCGGCGTCCGCCAGCCGGAACAGCCGCCGGGAGGACTTCACCAGGCCGATCGGATCCCCGGTGGAGGCGACCCCGCAGGCCACGCCCTCGCCCAGTTCGAGCTCGGCGGCCCGATTGCACACCTCCTCGGTGACGCGCACGATCTCGTCCGCCGTCGGACCCACCCCGACCAGGCAGAACTCGTCGCCGCCGAGGCGGGCCACCAGCGAGCCGGGCAGCATGGCCCCGCACAGGCTCAGGACCGACCCGAACCGCTCCAGCAGCCGGTCGCCCATGGCGTGGCCGAGGGTGTCGTTGACCTTCTTCAGCCCGTTCAGGTCGCAGACGACGAGGCTGACGACCACCCCGGTCCGCCGGTGCTCCTCCAGGGCCTCGTCGAGGCGCATGTCGACCGCACGCCGGTTCGCGAGCCCGGTCAGCGGGTCGGTGAAGGCGAGCCGCCGGGCCTCCTCCAGCCGTTCGTTCTGGGCGAGACCGGCCGCGACCACGGCGGCGAGCACGGTGGCGAACTCGGCGTCGTCCTCGTCGAAGTCGGGCAGTCCCTCGTCCCGGGCGACGTACAGCTCGCCCCAGGCCCGCCCGCTGAGCACGACGGGCGCAACCACGCAGGTCCCGCGGCCGCGGCGGCGCAGGGCCTCCCCGCGCCGCCCCGGCCGGTCGCCGACGGCGCTCTCGACCCAGGCGTGCGGGCCGCCGCCGCCCACCCAGCGCTCGTGCAGGAACTCGGTGATCTCGGGGAAGTCGTGCACGGGATAGGACTCGTCCTCGGGGAACTCCTCCTCGCCCGCCCGCCGCTCGCCCTCGTTCACGAGCACCCGCAGGCGCCCCCGCTCCCGCTCCCACGCGGAGATCGCGGCGAACGAGCCGTCCAGTGCCACGCGCGCCCCGCGCGCGGCCGCCCGCACGCTGTCCCGCGGCGCGCACGCCGCGGCCATCGCCTGAGCGAGTCCCACCACGGCTCGTAGCCGCCCGTCAACTCCCATCACCCCAGGCTAGGGACTTTTGTCAGATTTGGAGACAATTGGCACGACTTTGGGTGCCGACAAGATCACCGGGGGTGAGCGCCGGGGGTGCGCCGCCGGCACGGCCGGCGGCGCCGGTGCCGGCGCCGCCACCGTCCGGGGGCTACTCCCCCGGCCAGTTCGGCTTGCGCTTCTCGTTGAACGCCGCGACGCCCTCCGCCCGGTCGCCGGAGAAGGCCACCGTCCGCCAGGCCGCGTCCTCGATCTCCAGACCGGCCGCCAGGTCCATCCCGTGCCCCAGCCGCAGCGCCCGCTTGGCCGCCCGCAGACCCACCGGGGAGTTGGCCGCCATCCGGGACGCCAGCGCCAGCGCCTCGGCGGTGTCCCGGCCGGCCGGGACCACCGAGTCCACCAGCCCCAGGGACAGCGCCTCGGCCGCCTCCACCCGGCGGGCCGTGAAGATCAGCTCCGCGGCGCGCGCCGCACCCACCCGGCGCGGCAGCAGCTGCGTACCCCCGCCGCCGGGGATCACGCCCACCGACACCTCGGGCAGGCCCACCACCGCGGTCTCGTCGGCGACGATCACGTCGCAGGCCAGGGCCAGCTCGAAGCCGCCGCCCAGCGCGAACCCGTGCACGGCCGCGACCGTCGGCATCGGCAGCTCCAGCACGCCCCCGTACGCCCCTCGCGTGGTCGGCCGCTGCCGCACCAGCTCGGCGTCCGAGAGCGAGTTCCGCTCCTTGAGGTCCGCCCCGACGCAGAAGGCCCGCTCCGCCGTGGAGGAGAGCACGACCACACGTACGGAGCGGTCGGCGGCCAGCGCGGCACAGGCCGACCCGATGGCGCGGGCCATCGCGGTCGACACCGCGTTCATCGCCTTGGGGCGGTCCAGGACCAGCTCCGCGACCCCGCCCTCGTGGCGGCGCACCGCCACGAACTCCGACTCGAACTCGGCCTCGGACGCCATAGCAACCCTCCCGGTTAACGAACGTTACCCGGGGATCCTAGGGGGTCCCACGTTTCCGCCGCGTCAGCGACCAGGGCTCCACGACGCCGAGGCCGCGCACCGGCCGCTGCCACATGGGCTGAAGGGCGAACCGGTAGGACGCACCCTCGTCGGGCGCCGTCTCGGCCTCCTTCTCCGACACCGGAGCGGCCCCGGTCCGGGCGAGCTCCTCGGCCATCGCGCCGTCCACCAGCACCGCGTCCTTGGGGGCTATGGACGTCAGCCGGCTGGCCAGGTTCACCGTGGTCCCGAAGACATCGCCCATCCGGGTGGTCACGGTGCCGAAGGCGATCCCGACCCGCAGCTCGGGCATCTGCGCGTCGAGCTCCATCGTCTCGATGAGCCGCAGCGCGATCTCCGCCGCCGTCGCCGCGTCGTCGGCGCAGTACAGCACCTCGTCACCGAGGGTCTTGATCAGCCGGCCGCCGTACGCGGCCACCAGGTCCGCCGCGGTCGTCTCGAAGGACTCGACCAGCTCGCCGAGCTCCTCCTCCTCCAGCCGCCGCGTCAGGCGCGTGAAGCCCACCAGGTCGGCGAAGCCCACCGCGAGCCGCCGGTCGACCATCTCGTCGTCGTCGGCCACCTGCACCACGCGCCCGGTCGCGGCCGCCAGCTGGCGCCGCCACACGTAGACGAGGAACTCCTCCAGCTCCGGCAGCAGCAGCTCCACCAGCGGGTACGTGACCTCGGTACGGGTCATGCCCGGCTCCGGCGGCTCCGTCAGCCCCTCCAGGAACGAGTCGATCTGCCATTCCGCCAGCCGGGCCGTGGTCTGCCCGGTGGACCGCGCCACCTGCACGGCCATCGGCTCGGACAGCAGCCCGGCCTCCACCAGACCTGCCAGCCGGCGCAGGGCCAGCACGTCGGCCTCGGTCAGCGCCCGGGCCTGCCCGATGTCGGCGAAGCCCATGGCCCGCCAGAAGCGCGAGGCGAGCTCCATGGACACGCCCGCGCTCCGGGCCGCCTGGAACGGGGTGTACCGGCGCTCGGCACCGAGGATCAGCTGCTCCAGCCGGATGGCGAGGGGATCCGCCGTCGGCTGGACCGTGTGGTCGACCTCGTGGTGCGGAGTGTGCTGGTCGCGGCCGATCGGGGTGCCCGGGCCGGATGCGGAACCGCCGCCGGACGCCGAGCCGCCGGAGGCGGCGGACGCGCTGGACGTAGGGTCGTCGACGGTCAAGGGCCGCCTCCTGTCCATTCCGTACGCACTGCCCTGCGAACCGGTTGATCACCACGAGCACCGGGATCGCCTAAACCATACGGCAGGTGTGCCGTAGCTCACTCCCCCTCCCCACTTCCGGCCGGCCCGCGACCGGGGTGGGAGGGTCCGGGGCGGAGCCCCCCGGCCGGCGCCGCACCCGGCACCCGCACCCGTGTCAGTGCACGGAACGCAGGTGGATGACGTCGCCCGCGCCCACCGCCTCGTGCTGTCCCTCGGCCGTACGGACCACCAGGCGGCCATCGGAGTCCACCGCTTCGGCCGTTCCGGTGAGGGTGCGCCCGCCGGGGAGCTCCGCGCGGACGTGCCGGCCGAGGGTCGCGCAGCCCGCCGCGTAGGTCTCCTGGAGGCCGCTGGCCGCGGGGTCGCCGCCGGCCGCCCGCCAGTTCCCGTACCACTCCTCCAGGGACCGCAGTACGGCCCGCAGCAGCGGGTCACGGTCGGTGACGGATGCCTTGGCCAGCACCAGCGATCCCGCGGTGGGCACCGGCAGCTCGTCCTCGGTCAGCGTGACGTTGAGCCCGATCCCGACGACCACCCCGTCCTCGACCCGCTCGGCGAGGATCCCGCCGGCCTTGCGCTCCTCCCCGTCCACACTGACCAGCAGGTCGTTGGGCCACTTGAGGACGGTGTCCACCCCGGCCGCCCGGGACAGCCCGGTCGCGGTGGCCACGCCGGCCAGCAGGGTCAGCCACCCCCACCGCTCCTGCGGCACCGCGTCGCCCGGCTTGAACAGGACGGAGAAGAACAGCCCCGACCGGGCGGGGGCGACCCAGCTCCGGTCGAGCCGGCCGCGTCCGGCGTTCTGCTCCTCGGCGACGAGCACGGCCCCCTCGGGCAGCTGCGCCGCCCGCGTGGCAAGGTCGGTATTGGTGGACCCGGTGGCGGCCACGACCTCCAGGGAGGTCCACAGCCCGTCCCCGGTGACCAGGGCCCGCTGGAGGGCGGCGGCGTTGAGTGGCGGCCGGTCCAGGCTCGACCAGCGACCGGGGGAGGCTCCGGCTGATGCATCTGATGGCGTCATGCAACCCAATGTAGGTGTGTCAAACGCCGCACTGCCGAGCGCCATGCCCGCCGATACGCTACGCACCAGTAGCCAGCAGTAGTCAATCAATTGACCAGGCAGTTGACACCACGCAGGGAGCCGCGACCCCGATGTCACATCCGTCAGAGCCGATCGACATGCACACCACCGCGGGCAAGATCGCGGATCTGCAGCGCCGCATCGACGAAGCCACCCACGCCGGGTCCGCGCGTGCCGTGGAGAAGCAGCACGCCAAGGGCAAGCTGACGGCGCGTGAGCGGGTTGCCCTGCTGCTGGACGAGGGATCCTTCGTCGAGCTGGACGAGTTCGCCCGGCACCGCTCCACCAGCTTCGGGCTGGAGAAGACCCGCCCCTACGGCGACGGCGTCGTCACCGGCTACGGCACGGTGGACGGCCGCCCGGTGGCCGTGTTCTCGCAGGACTTCACCGTCTTCGGCGGAGCCCTCGGCGAGACCTACGGCCAGAAGATCATGAAGGTCATGGACTTCGCGCTGAAGACCGGATGCCCGCTCGTCGGCATCAACGACTCCGGCGGCGCCCGCATCCAGGAGGGCGTCAGCGCCCTGGGCATGTACGGGGAGATCTTCCGCCGCAACGTCCACGCGTCCGGCGTGATCCCGCAGATCAGCCTGATCGTCGGGCCCTGCGCGGGCGGCGCCGTGTACTCCCCGGCCATCACCGACTTCACGGTCATGGTCGACCAGACCTCGCACATGTTCATCACCGGCCCGGACGTCATCAAGACGGTCACCGGCGAGGACGTCGGCTTCGAGGAGCTGGGCGGGGCGCGCACGCACAACAGCACCTCCGGCGTCGCGCACCACATGGCGGGCGACGAGAAGGACGCCATCGAGTACGTGAAGTCACTGCTCGCGTACCTGCCGTCGAACAACCTCTCCGAGCCGCCCGCCTTCCCGGAGGACGCGGACACCGAGGTCTCCGACGTCGACCGCGAGCTGGACGTACTGATCCCCGACAGCGCGAACCAGCCGTACGACATGCACACCGTGATCGAGCACGTGCTCGACGACGCGGAGTTCCTGGAGACGCAGGCGCTCTTCGCGCCGAACATCCTGACCGGTTTCGGCCGGGTCGAGGGCCACCCGGTGGGTGTCGTCGCCAACCAGCCGATGCAGTTCGCCGGCTGCCTGGACATCAACGCCTCCGAGAAGGCGGCGCGCTTCGTCCGGACCTGCGACGCCTTCAACATCCCGGTGCTGACCTTCGTGGACGTCCCGGGCTTCCTGCCGGGCACCGACCAGGAGTACAACGGAATCATCAGGCGCGGCGCCAAGCTGATCTACGCGTACGCCGAGGCCACCGTTCCGCTGATCACCGTCATCACCCGCAAGGCCTTCGGCGGCGCGTACGACGTCATGGGCTCCAAGCACCTCGGCGCCGACCTGAATCTGGCCTGGCCGACCGCGCAGATCGCCGTCATGGGCGCGCAGGGCGCGGTAAACATCCTGCACCGCCGCACCATCGCGGAGGCCGCCCCCGAGGAGGTGGAGGAGACCCGGGCCCGGCTCATCGCCGAGTACGAGGACGCGCTGCTCAACCCGTACACGGCGGCCGAGCGCGGTTACATCGACGCGGTGACCATGCCGTCCGAGACCCGGGCGCACGTGGTGAAGGGGCTGCGGCAGCTGCGCACCAAGCGGGAGTCCCTGCCGCCCAAGAAGCACGGCAACATCCCCCTCTAGCCCCTCCAGGAGGACTCTGTGGTGATCAAGGTCGTCAAGGGCAACCCGACCCCGGAGGAGCTGGCCGCCGCACTGGCGGTGGTTCAGGCGCGCGCGGCGGTGCTGGCCATGGCACCGTCGCCCGCCCCGGCGGTCACGGACGAGTGGTCGGCTCCGGCCCGGGTGGCACGGCGCCGGGTGCCGCATCCGGGGCCGCGGGCCTGGGGCCGTACGTACTGGCCCGCGTAACCGAATTGATGTGAACGGGCGGTGACGCCTGAGTACGGGTACTCAGGCGTCACACCCCTTTCCGGGGCCAGGATCGAAGCATGCTCTGGTCCGACCCGAAGAACGAGCCGCCCAAGGACATGCGCGACGCACAGGCGATGATCCGGCGGCTGAGCCTGGTGCTCGCCCTCGCCATGCTCGTGGTGGTGTACGTCCTGGGCGTGGGTCACTTCTAGGGGACTCCCTAGGCTCCGCAGGGGTTCCGGGCGGCTTCCGGGGCCGCTCCCGGGGGGGGTGTGCGCCGCGCCTACGATGGCCACCATGACTGCCACACCTGAGCCCGCGACCGGGCGCAAGCTCGTCCTCGCCTCCGCCTCCCCCGCCCGGCTGAACCTGCTGCGGCAGGCCGGGCTCGCCCCGCACGTGATCGTCAGCGGCTTCGACGAGGACACCCTCGACCACGACGAGCCGGCCGCCCTGGCGCTGGCGCTGGCCGAGGCGAAGGCGGCCGTCGTGGCGGGCCTGGACGAGGCCGCGGGCGCCCTGGTGATCGGCTGCGACTCGGTGCTGGAACTGGACGGCGAGGCGCTGGGCAAGCCGGTGGACGCCGACGAGGCGACGGCGCGCTGGAAGTCGATGCGCGGCCGGTCCGGCGTGCTGCGCACCGGGCACTGCGTGATCGACACGGTGGACGGCCGGCAGGTCTCGGCCACGGCGTCCACGACGGTCCGCTTCGGCGAGCCGACGGACGCGGAGGTGGCGGCGTACGTGGCGAGCGGGGAGCCGCTGCACGTGGCGGGGGCGTTCACCCTGGACGGGCTGTCGGCGCCGTTCGTCGACGGCATCGACGGGGATCACAGCAACGTCATCGGGCTGTCGCTGCCGCTGCTGCGCTCCCTGCTGGGCGAACTGGACGTGTCCATCACGGACTTGTGGGCTTGAGCTCCCCGTACGGCGGCGACGGCGGCAGCGGGGGCGTGTCCCCTCCCTGGTCGCCCTCGCCGCCCCGGTGGGCCGCGTAGAGCGTCAGGATCAGTACGAGCAGACACAGGACCAGCATCATCGCCGCGAAGGCGGCCCAGCCGACCAGGCCGACGACGAGGGCGCCGAGCACCCCGTGGGTGACGGCGGCGCTGATGAGCACGACGCGGCCGAAGCGGCCCGGGGAGCGGTCGCGTACCGCGGTGACGGCGGCGAGCACGGCGCACAGGAGAAGGAAGGCGCCCATGCCCGCCCCCATCGCGTAAGTCGCCTTGGACATGACATCCGGATCGCTGCCCGCGATGGACATCGACTGGTTCGCCGTGGTCCGGCCCAGCACGATGTGGACGAGCACGAGGACCGCCGCTTCCGCGACGAGCACGATCGCGGCCAGTCCGGCCACGAGTCTTCGCAGCACGATGACCCACCCCCCACGCGTCACAAGCCTGTTCGACGCCTGGAGGCTACTAACGGGTAGCGCGCGGGACAAGACATCCGCACACCCCGGTTCCCCGGCACCGCACCACACCCGCGCCTACGGCTTCGCCTTCTTCTCCCGCGGCCAGACGGTGTACGACCACGACCAGATCGTGTCGATCACCCAGACGGTCAGCCAGATCCGGCCGAACCAGACCAGCGGTCCGCGCTGGTCATCGGGCACGCTGCCGTCCGTGACCTGCCACACGAGCCAGCTGGAGTCCATGGCCCACAGGACCAGCTGTCCCAGCGCGAACGCGGCCGTGTGGAGGTACCAGTCCCGCCGCTCCTTGCGGGCGTGGGCCTTCGGCCCGGGGACGACCCCCTCCGCCCGCGGCTGCTCCCGCTGCGGCTCGCTCTTTTCCATCCTGCTTCCGTCCTCTCCCTGTGTCCCCGTATCCGGTGCGGCTCCGGGCTCATGCGTCTGCGCCGGAAGGCGCAGGGTGCGGATCGCGTACGGCACCACGACGGCCCCCGCGGCCGAGGTGGCCGCGGCCGCCGCGCAGGCGGCGACCCAGCCGAGTTCCTCGTAGAGCACGCCCATCACCAGCGGGCCGGCCACCACACCGGCCAGGCGGGCGCTCTCGTAGAGGCCCATGGCCCGGCCGATCCGCCCGCCGGACGCGGCGGCCACGGTCGCCTGCTCGACCGGTATCTGCGCGGCGAAGCAGGCGGCGGCCACGGTCCAGGACGCGGCGATCGCCAGAGGCGTGGAGACGACCGCGAGCCCCGCCGCGAACAGCGCGCCCGCCACGAACGAGGCGACCATGGTCGGCGCGGCGCCCATCCGGCCGGTCAGGCGGTGCGCGTGCTCCGGCAGCAGGACGAACACCGCGAAGCCGGGGGCGAAGACCAGCGCGATCTCGTTCGGGGACAGCTCCAGGTCCCCCTGCAGCCGGAGCAGCAGGAGCATCCACAGTCCCGCCTCCGCCGCGGCCGTCACGGCTGACACCACCATCAGCGGCAGCAGCCGGCGCTCCGTCGCCCCGGGCCGGGCCGGCCGGGCCTCCCGGTCGCCCCGGTCGCCCCGGTCCGCTCCGGGGCGGGTCCGCTCCCGGCGGGGCCCGCGCAGCAGCGAGGCCGCGGCCACCGCGCAGGCGGCGCTGCCCAGCCAGAACAGCAGCGGATAGCCGCCGCGTTCCAGCAGGGAGAACGCCACCAGGTAGCCGACGAAGGCGCCCTTCCCCTCGGCGGACAGCAGCTTGCCGTACGCGGAGGTGCTGTCCTTCGACCGCTGTCCGGTCCACGCCCGCAGCGCGACCCAGAACAGGGCGCCGCCCGCCCCGCCCAGGCCCGCGGCGGCGAAGGCCACCGCCGGCGAGTCGGCGAGCGCGTACCCCGCGAACGACAGGGCGTACAGCCCCGCGCCGGCCGCGGCCACCCGCCGCTGGTCGAACCGGTCGGCCAGCTCCCCGGCCAGCGGACGCACGATCAGCGACAGCGCCGCCTCGAAGGCGATGAGGGCGCCGATCACGGACGCGCCGGCGTGCAGCGTCGATCCCGCCCACAGCGGGAGCAGGAAATCGAGCACCTCCGCGGGGGCGCTCGCGAACAGTGCGGCCGACAGGACCCGCCGTCCGGCCGGGTCGGTCGCCCCCTCCGCCTCCGTCGCCGTGTCCGCCTCCGGCCCCGTCCCGGCGCTCATGCCTCGCTCCGCCCGGATAAGCCACTCAAGTCCATCGCCCCGTCCCCGTCCTTGTCCCACCGTCGTCGGTCCGTGTTTCCACGCCCCCGCAAGGACGCCGTTCGACCCGCCCGGGTTGTCACCTCGCCGAGATCCAATCGCGGGCGGCGCACCCGTGTCGGCCGTCCGCAGGACACGCCGGGCGCGCTTCCCCCCGTCCGGGCCGCCGTGGGCTACATCGCTGTGGGTACGGTGTTGCCCCGGCGCGCCCTGCGGGACGGCGGGCTACCAATCAGTAAACAAGGGGACAACTCCGCTCACGACCGCAAAGAAACTGTGGGCCGTTCGTAGGGACTCGACAAAGAATCACCCGGGGCCGCTGACCGGTGAGACAGAGACCTTGGCTACATGACGGGGTTACTGTGCAGTCGGGGATCCCCCTGACCTGGGGCGCCACAAGGGTTCTCCGGCGGATCGGCCCTCGCATCACACTCTGTGTGGGCAAGGTCACCACCGGGGAAGGGTCGAAAGGCCGTGTGGGCTGTCCCTAAACTCAGCTTGTTTCAAGGAGGGAGCCATCGTGCGCAAGGTGCTCATCGCCAACCGTGGCGAAATCGCTGTCCGCGTTGCTCGGGCCTGCCGGGACGCCGGGATCGCGAGCGTAGCCGTCTACGCCGATCCGGACCGGGACGCTCTGCACGTCCGCGCGGCCGACGAAGCTTTCGCGTTGGGCGGTGACACCCCGGCCACCAGCTACCTGGACATCTCCAAGGTCCTCCAGGCCGCAGCCGACTCCGGTGCGGACGCCATCCATCCCGGATACGGCTTCCTCTCCGAGAACGCCGACTTCGCCCAGGCCGTGATCGACGCCGGCCTGACCTGGATCGGCCCGCCGCCGCAGGCCATCCGTGACCTCGGCGACAAGGTGGCCGCCCGTCACATCGCGCAGCGCGCCGGCGCGCCGCTGGTCGCCGGTACGCCGGACCCGGTCTCCGGGTCCGAGGAGGTCGTCGCCTTCGCCAAGGAGCACGGCCTGCCGATCGCGATCAAGGCCGCCTTCGGTGGTGGCGGTCGCGGTCTGAAGGTCGCCCGCACCCTCGAAGAGGTGCCGGAGCTCTACGAATCCGCCGTCCGCGAGGCCGTCGCCGCCTTCGGCCGCGGCGAGTGCTTCGTCGAGCGCTACCTCGACAAGCCCCGCCACGTCGAGACCCAGTGCCTGGCCGACTCGCACGGCAACGTCGTCGTCGTCTCGACCCGTGACTGCTCGCTCCAGCGCCGCCACCAGAAGCTCGTGGAGGAGGCTCCGGCGCCGTTCCTGAGCGATGCTCAGAACGCGGAGCTGTACGCCGCCTCCAAGGCCATCCTGAAGGAAGCCGGCTACGTCGGCGCCGGCACCGTCGAGTTCCTCGTCTCCGCCGACGGCCTGATCTCCTTCCTGGAGGTCAACACCCGCCTCCAGGTCGAGCACCCGGTCACCGAAGAGGTCTCCGGCATCGACCTGGTCCGCGAGATGTTCCGCATCGCCGACGGCGAGGAGCTCGGCTACGGCGACCCGGTCCTGCGCGGTCACTCCATCGAGTTCCGCATCAACGGCGAGGACCCGGGCCGCGGCTTCCTCCCGGCGCCCGGCACCGTGACGAAGTTCGCCGCGCCCTCGGGCCCGGGCGTCCGCCTCGACGCGGGCGTCGAGTCCGGCTCCGTCATCGGCCCGGCCTGGGACTCCCTGCTGGCCAAGCTGATCGTCACCGGTGCCACCCGCGAGCAGGCCCTGCAGCGCGCCGCCCGTGCGCTCGCCGAGTTCGAGGTCGAGGGCATGGCCACGGCCATCCCCTTCCACCGTGCGGTCGTCGCCGACCCGGCGTTCGCCCCCACCGACGGCAGCCCCTTCACCGTCTTCACCCGGTGGATCGAGACCGAGTTCGTCAACGAGATCCCGGCGTTCACGGCCCCGGCCGCGGAGGAGACCGAGGACGAGCCGGGCCGCGAGACGGTCGTCGTCGAGGTCGGCGGCAAGCGCCTCGAGGTCTCGCTCCCGTCCTCGCTGGGCATGACCCTGGCCCGCACGGCCGCCGCCGGTGGCGCGAAGCCGAAGCGCCGCGCGGCGAAGAAGTCCGGCCCGGCCGCCTCCGGCGACACCCTCGCCTCCCCGATGCAGGGCACGATCGTCAAGGTCGCGGTCGAGGAGGGCCAGCAGGTCAACGAGGGCGACCTGGTCGTCGTGCTCGAAGCCATGAAGATGGAGCAGCCGCTGAACGCGCACCGTTCCGGCACCGTGGTCGGCCTCAGCGCCGAGGTCGGCGCGTCGGTCACCTCGGGCGCGACGATCTGCGAGATCAAGGACTGACGTCCGAGAACGCCTCAAACGCCGGCGGGGCTGAAAGATCAGCCC
>NZ_JBSGXU010000213.1:0-13128 GCF_053610205.1 Streptomyces sp. NPDC054932
CTTCCCCCCCTGTTGCGTGTGGTTTACGGCATTTCCCGCGCCCCCCGGGGGGGCCCCCCCCCCCCCCCCCCCGGGGCCGGGGGGGGCCCCCCGGCCGGTGGCGGGGTTCAGAAGGGACGGCGGACACGGCCGTCGTCCGTGGTGCAGACCGGTGCGGTCGTAAAGGATGCCCTCGGCCCTCATACATCACGGCCCAACGTGTCGTTCGGGGGCTGTGCCCCGGCTGCAACACGTAGGGGATCGTCATCCGTCGATGCTGGAGAGCGGGCGGGAGCCGGGATTGAATCGTCCTGAAGCACAGGTAAGCCGACGGAAGGCCGGTGTGGTGGCACGGATCGGGAAGCGCCGGGCTGTCGTGCTCGGCGCGCTGCTGGCGGCAGTGGTGCTGGTGGGTGCGGGACTTTACTGGTTCCAGCCGTGGAAGTTGTGGACGGATGAGACGGTCAACGAGCCGCTCCCGAGTGCGGCGGTCCAGCCCCCGTCGCCGACCGCTTCGCCTCCGCCCGGGGCGACCCAGGCACCGTCCGCGCCGCCGGAGGGCCCTCGCACCCTCGCTCAGGGTGAGCTGATCAGCCACGAGCACACCACCACCGGCACAGTGAAGATCGTGCAGCTTCCCGACGGGTCGCGGACGCTCCGGCTGGAGAACCTGGACACCAGCAACGGCCCGGACCTTCAGGTCTGGCTGACGGACGCCCCTGTGAAGGAGGGGGTGGCGGGCTGGCGCGTCTTCGACGACGGGAAGTACGTCCGCCTGGGCAAGCTCAAGGGCAACAAGGGAGACCAGAACTACCCGATCCCGGCAGAAGTACAGCTCGCGGACTACACAAGTGTGAGCATCTGGTGCGACCGGTTCGACGTCTCCTTCGGCGCGGCGAAGCTCCGCCAGGGCTGACCCGCGCCTGATCCCGACCGATAGCTGCCTCCGGGCAGATCCCGGTCCGCCCTCCGAGGTGTGGCGGCCGCGCGGGGCACAGATGGGCCCGGCTGGCGCGTGAGGAGCAAGCGGGGTCGGCCAGAACAGCGTCGGGCCCGGTCCGGGACCTTCCCCGGTCCGGTACCCTCCCCGGTCCGATGCGGGGCACACGGATCAGGGCCATCACCGTCTCGAAGGCAGGTGCGTCACCGGCCTGGGCCACATCGGCCTCATCGACCCTCGCTGTGCCGACAAGGCCAATCCCGGAAACGCCGTCACGGACCCAGCATGATCGTCGTGTGAGACGTGACCTGAAGTGGGCCGGGCTTCTGTACGCACTCGCAGTTGCGGGTGGGCTGGCCGCATACCTCAAGTTCTCCGGCGTGGATCAGATCGAGCGGCTGATGATCGTGGTCGGTGCGTTCACCGGGGTACTGGCGCTGCCTGCAGCAGTGATCACCGCCGTGCGGCACAACGCCACCGCCGGTGGACCGCTGACGCCCCGGTTGGAGGAGGTGGCCGACCAACTGGCCCAAGGCATGCGCCAGCAGTGGGAGAACGAGGAACGGGTACGTCGCCTGAACGACCCCTACCCGCTACCCGTCGAATGGAAGGCTGCCGATGCGGATCTGTTCGAGTCGTGGACGCTTCTCCTGGATCTTGCCGGGGCCAAGCCCGATCACCCGATGGATGGGGAATCCGAGTGGGCTCAGAGCCCCAGCGGGCTGTCCGGCAAGTGGGGCGACATCGGCCAGGTGTACGAACGCATTCCCACCCGCCGCCTAGTGGTCCTCGGAGAGCCGGGGGCCGGCAAGACCATGCTGCTCGTTCGCCTCCTTCTGACCCTGCTCGAACAACGCCGGCCCGGCGGCCCGGTGCCGGCCCTCTTCTCACTTGCCTCGTGGGACCCGGCTCGGCAGGACCTCTACGCGTGGATGGCTGACCAGCTCGCCCGAGACCACCCTTCTCTCCACGACCCCAGCCCCGCCCGTTCTCCCAAGCCCGACCCGGGCATCTGGGCTCGGGACCTGATCGAGGAGCGGCTCGTCCTGCCCGTCCTCGACGGGCTGGACGAACTTCCTGAAGCGGCCCGCCCCCTCGCCTTGCACTGCATCAATCAGGTGATGCGCCCTGGCCGGCCGCTGGTCCTCTCGTGCCGCACTTCCGAATACCGTAGAGCCCTGGCACCGCAATCGGGCGTCCCTGTGCTGCTGAACGGGACCGCAGGCATTCAGATCGACCCGCTCGACGCCGCTCAGGCGGTCGCCTACCTGCTGCGCGACTCCGGTGGTCCCGGGACCGCTGCTGCAGCTCGGTGGAGGCGAGTCGCCGCTTCCCTGGGCACCGGCACGCCGCTCTCTCAGGCTTTGAGCACGCCGCTCGGCCTGTTCCTGGCACGCACCATCTACAACCCCCGCCCCGACGGTGTGGGCCTGGTTGATCTCGCCAACCCCGACGAACTCCTCGATCAGACCCGCTTCCGCACCCGCCAGGAAGTTGACGCCCACCTGTTTCGGATTTTCATTCCGGCCGCCTACAACCCACACCACCGCCAGCCGAGCCCGTGGTCCGTCAGGCAGGCCGAACGCACCCTGGCCTTCCTCGCCCGGAATCTGGAACACAACCTCAACGGAAACCCCAACCTCGCCTGGTGGCAACTCCATAGGGCATTCCCCAGACTTCTGTCCGCACTTGTGGTCGGGCTTGCAGTCGGGCTTGTGTACGGCCTCCCCTTCGGCCTCCTCACTGATGCGGAACTTGGTGCACAGATCGGGCTATTTTTCGCTGTTCCAGGAACAGCACTGCTCCTCTTCCCACCGAAAGACACCCCGGCCGAGGGCATCCGGTGGAGCTGGAAGGGCCACTTCTGGGTACGCACACTCTTGCCCGCAGCTGTAGTGGGGCTGGGGTTCGGCCTCATCGGAGTGCCTCTCGGGTATTCACGAGACTCCCTCGGGTATCCACGGGACGACTACCGTTATGCCCTGGTAGGCGCGCTCCTGGGCATTGTTGTGGGTGCACTCCTGGGGGGCCTGAGATCACGAAATCCGGACCTGCGGAAGGCCGTGGGGCCAGGTGCGGTCCTGACTCAGGACCGCCGAACGTTCTGGACCGTCGCCCTCTCAACCGGGCTCGTGAGCTGCCTCGTCTTCGGGCTCCTTTACCAGCTGTCCGAAGCGTCGAGGACCATCGATGCGCTCACGATCGCACTGCCCCTCGGCATCCTTTTCGGCGTCGGCACCGCACAACTCGGATTCGCCAGGTCGGTATGGTTGGTCTTTCTCGTGACACGGATCGAACTTGCAGTCCTCGGACGGGTGCCTTGGCGGTTCATGGCCTTCCTGGCCGACGCCCATGAACGCCGCGGCGTACTGCGGCAGGTCGGGGCGGTGTACCAGTTCCGCCACCTCGACCTCCAACGTCACCTCGCCGGACCTCCACCGAAACGGCATCGCCACCCGCAGAATCCCCCCTACTGGCCACCTCTGACACCCAGCGAAGGGAATCCCCGATCCACTGATTCGGGCTGACGATCGCAGGTCGGTGGGCCGGTAAGCCGGCCGCGGAGCCGGCGGAGATGAAGGCCGAGGCTCACGCGAAACAGCCGCCCGGACGTTCCCGCCGGAATCTCTCCCGGGTGGAACCTGGCCGGGCACCTTGGAACTACTGGAGCCGTGTCGCAGTGCGGACAAGGTCGGCGACGGCTCTGGACCGACTGTGCGGTGGCCAGGCGATCACGGTGGTGACCTTCGGCGCGTCCAGCACGGGCACGGCCGCGAGGTCACCGGGCAGTTGGGCTCGGCACGACTCCGGTGAGACCGCGCAAGCCCGGCCGAGCGCGACGAGCTGCAACAACTGCGCGTGGTCACGGACCCGCGGGCCGGGGCCGGGCGGGTAGGTGCCGTCCGGGGCGGGCCAGCGTGGCAGCGGCAGGCCCGGCAGCCCGGCGATGTCGGCCATGTGCACGTGGGCCCGGACAGTGAGCGGATGCCCGGCCGGCAGGACCACAACCTGGCCCTCCGTGCTGAGCTCTTCGGTGTCGAACCCGGCCGTCGAGTCGAACGGCCGGTGCAGCAGCGCCACGTCGGCCTGACCCTCGCGCAGAAGTCGTTCCTGCTCGGCCGGGCCGCACAGGATGACGTCGACGGCGACCGCGCCGGGTTCGGCGGCGTACGCGTCGAGCAGTTTCGCCAGCAGTTCGCGGGACGCGCTGGCTTTCGTCACCAGGACCAGGCCGGGACGGCCGGTCGCGGAAAGGGCGGCGCGGCGGGTCCGGCGCTCAGCAGCGTCGATCGCGTCGAGGGCTGCCCGGCCCTCGGCCAGCAGCACCGAGCCGGCCTCGCTCAGCGTGACGGTGCGGCTGGTCCGGTCCAGCAGCGTCGCCCCGAGCCGGCGTTCGAGCTGCTGGATCGCCCGTGACAGGGGCGGCTGCGCGATCCCGAGGCGCTGCGCGGCGCGCCCGAAGTGCAGTTCTTCAGCGACAGCGACGAAATATCGCAGTTCCCGGGTATCCATCCGGTCACGCTACTCCGGATCGATACCCGGACGGTATCGCTGCCCACCTTCTCGGTCTTGGACCCCCGCCGGGGTCCGAGGGCAGCATGATCCCTATGAATGAACGAACGATTGCGCTGATCACCGGCGCGAACAAGGGAATCGGCTATGAGATCGCCGCGGGTCTGGGCGCCCTCGGCTGGAGCGTCGGCGTCGGCGCCCGCGACGATCAGCGCCGTAAGGCGGCAGTTGAGAGACTGCGCGCGGCCGGCGTCGATGCGTTCGGCGTACCACTGGACGTGACCGACGACGCGAGCGTCACCGCCGCCGCACGGCTGATCGAGGAACAGGCCGGGCGCCTCGACGTGCTCGTCAACAACGCCGCCATCACCGGCGATTGGCCGCAGGAGCCCACCCGGGTCGATCCCGCCACCATCCGGACGGTCGTGGAGACCAACGTGATCGGCGTCATCCGCGTCACCAACGCGATGCTGCCGATGCTGCGCCGCTCTCCCTCACCGCGGATCGTGAACATGTCCAGCAGCGTCGGCTCCCTCACCCGGCAGTCGGGAACCGCTGCTGAGCAGACGACGGGTCCGATCGCCGTGGCGTACGCGCCGTCGAAGACGTTCCTGAACGCCGTCACCCTCCAGTACGCCCGGGAGCTGAGCGGCACGAAAATCCTGATCAACGCAGGCTGCCCCGGCTACGTAGCGACCGACCTCAACGGCTTCCGCGGCGTGCGCACCCCCGAACAGGGCGCGGCGATCGCCATCAAACTCTCGACCCTGCCCGACGACGGCCCGACCGGCCAGTTCTTCGCAGACACCGGCGAAGTGCCCTGGTGAGGCCTTCCGTAGGAGGCGTCAGCCCTTCAGCGTGGCCGTGGCCTGCTCGCCGAGGCAGCGGATCTTCGCGTGCGCGCTGTTGTGTCGGCGCTGCCACTGCTTGGGACGATGACCCCGGAAAGCGCACCCGGAAGCAACCGCCGGCGCCCTGATACGCCCTGTCCGCCCTGTCCGCCCAGCACTTGAGGCCGGCCGTGGTGAGTGCCTCGACGATGCCGTGGGTGCGGGCGGCGGTCAGGTCGTGAGTGGAACCAGGCAATGCGGGCGAAGCTCCTGGCGGCTGCGGACGATCGTGGTCGAGAACCTGCCTACCAGGAGCTTCGTCGTTCCGTCGATCCGTCCAACACACGGCCAGAACCGTCGGGTCAGAGAATGCTCAGGATCCAGGGTGCGCTGTGACCCTTGGGCCACCCCACTCCAGGCTCTGCAGCAGTTCTCTGACCGGGAGCAACCTTCTACGGCGAGACTCCATTAGCGGACTTGGGCACCCCGCACTGGTTGGGGGCCGATCGTTGGTGTCGGGAATCTGCCGGAGGACGGTGCCCGTTCCTGCTGGACTCGTGGTCACACTCCAAATGTGATGTCCAGCTCAGGACGGGATTCATGTCCACGACAACCACCGCTTCTGCCCAATCTCCTGCACCGCCGGATCGCTCGGCTTCGGTTTCCTGGCTGGCTGTGATTTCGGTGATGCTGGGGATCTTTTCGATCGTCACCGCTGAAATTCTGCCGATCGGCCTGCTGACCTCGATCGGATCGAGTTTCACCATCTCGGACGGAATGGCTGGTCTCATGATGACCATGCCGGGATTCCTGGCCGCGGTTTCAGCCCCCTTGGTCACGGCGGCCACGGGGCGTATTGACCGGCGGGTCATGCTGGGTGTGTTCGTCCTCCTGCTGGCGCTGGCCAATTTCCTGGCCGCCGTAGCGCCGAACTACTGGCTGGTCCTGGTCTCCCGCGTCATGGTGGGGGTCACCATCGGCGGCTTCTGGTCCATCGGAGCCGGGCTCGCCCGCCAGCTGGTGCCTGCCGAATCCGTAGGCCGCGCGACCTCGGTGATCTTCTCCGCGGTACCGCTCGGCTCCGTACTCGGGGTACCGCTGGGCACGCTCATCGGTGACATCGCGGGCTGGCGGATGGCGTTCCTCGTCATGGGCGGCTTCACGCTGGCCGTCCTCGCCCTGCTGCTCCTGGTCGTCCCGCCGCTCCCCTCCGACCAGACGACGCGCCTCGACGTCCTCGGCGGCATGCTCCGGAGCGTCAACACCCGCTTCGCCCTGGTGATGACCTTCCTCGTCGTGCTCGCTCACTTCGGCACGTACACGTACGTCACCCCCTTCCTGGAGCAGGTGACCCATGTGAGCTCGGCTCTCATCACGGTCTATCTGCTCGTCTACGGAGCAGCCGGAATCGCCGGCAACTTCCTCGGCGGATCAGCGGTGGGGCGCTACCCGCGGGCGACTTTCGCCGCAGCCGCCGCGTTGATCGCCGGTGCGACCCTGCTCCTCCCGGTCCTCGGCCGGTCGGACGTGGGAGCGGTAGCACTGCTGATCGTCTGGGGCGTCGCCTACGGAGCCGTGCCGGTCTGCTCGCAGACCTGGTTCGCCAAGGCTTCGCCCGACTCCCCCGAGGCGTCCTCCGTCCTCTTCACCGCCTCCTTCCAGGCCACCATCTCCATCGGAGCCCTGGTCGGAGGGGCCGTCCTCGACCACTCCTCGCCCTCGACGGTCATGATGCTGGGCGGACTGGCAGCCGCCATGATGGTGCTGGTGGCCTGGGCCCATTGGGCGGGGAGGTTCCCCTGGCCCAAGGCTTCATAGCCACACCGTGTCAGGTGCAGCCGTTCTGCTCGGCACCTGCCCACAGCGTTTGCCTCTCGTCCGGTCGCGCCGCCTCACCGATTCCTTCGGGCGGCTGCTGTGGGTTTCGCCCGCATTGCCTGGTTCCCCTCACGACCTGACCGCCGCCCGCACCCACGGCATCGTCGAGGCACTCACCACGGCCGGCCTCAAGTGCTGGGAGAAACAGCGCGTATCAGGGCGCCGGCGGTTGCATCCGGGTGCCCTTCACTGGCGTGGGCCGACCAGGAGGCCCGTCTCGTGCTCCGGCAGAACATCCTTGCCCATCGACGCCATCTGGGAGTACGTGGCCGACTGCACCCCCAGCTGCTCGAGGCCGCGCAGGATGGTCAACCCCTCGGTCAACGGGCCCCAGGAGCGCTTCGCGTCCGTACTCGTGGGCGCGGCGGGCGCGGGGGCGGCGGCCGGAGCGGTAGCGAGGTGCCTTCGATGACGTCCCCTTGATCACGCCGATCCCCGGCCTGTCGCCTGCTGGCGTGGATTCCATCAAGGAAGCGGCCCGTGCCGTTGATGCGGCTCGCGTCAACGGAGCCAGGGCGGATTGGGAATGGGCTCAGGATCACGCGGTCTTCCCTGGCCCGCAGGCATGGACGCCGATCGTCCTCGGCCTGGATGTCATTGAGCATGCCGACCGGAGCGACCAGCTGGAGTTCCTGCTCCAGGTTGTGTGGACAGACCCGGGCCGGCTCGCGATCGACGCGGCCGTGAACGTGGCCTGCTGGTGCGACACCGATCACGCCACCCATGACGTAATGCCTTCAGTCTTGCTTCGCTGACCTGACCTCCCTGCCCCAGACATTCCGCGCGGGGGCCGAACGCCTGATCGGACGGCCGGCCGACCCGCGCGACGCGGAGTACTGGCGTGCCAAGGCGGGCCTGCCCGCCCGCCGGCCCGGCGTTGCCTGCCCGTCCACACCGTCACCTTCCCCCTCCGCGACGATGCGATCCGTGGCGGACAGCACCCACCACAGGGAACCGCGCCGTCATCGCACCCCCTCACCCGAAGCCTTCACGGTTGCTGCGTCCACCGATTCGCGCAGGCCGGGTGGCCGTCGTGCGTGGGACCGCCACCGACGCACCTGCAGCCGGCGCAGGGGCATCGCGAAGACCCGTCTGTCCTTCCAACAGCTTCTGACGATTCGCCTCGAGCATGTCAGCGGCGGCGTTCCGGCCTCGGCGGTTGTCGCGCGTCCTGGACTCCCGCGCTGATCCACCCCATGAGAAGTGACGTGCAGCGAGGCGCAGCGGCGTGTGCCGGACCCCGTGGCCGGGGCTCTCCTTGACATCCGCACCCTCCTCGATCCACTATTCACTACTCAAATAGTGAAAGGGTGTTTGCCGGGATGATCGAATACCGGATCGACCGGCGCAGCGGGGTTGCCACCTACGTACAGATCGTCCAGCAGACCAAGCAGGCCTTGCGCCTGGGCCTGTTGGAGCCGGGCGACAAGCTTCCGGCTGCCCGAGAGGTCGTGGAGGCCACGGCAGTCAACCCGAACACGGTGCTCAAGGCCTACCGGGAACTGGAACGCGAGGGGCTGGTCGAGGCCCGGCGAGGCCTCGGCACCTTCGTGCGCAGGTCACTCGGTGCCACACCGAGTGACTCTCCGCTGCGGGGCGAGCTCTCCGAGTGGGCGTCGCGCGCTCGGGCGGCCGGCCTGGAGCGGGACGACGTGGCGGCACTCTTCGCTGTCGTGCTGGACGAGCACTTCGATACCACCGAGAAGGAACAGGATCACCGATGACGAGCAGTGCCATCGAGGCAACCGGGCTGGGGAGGGCGTTCCGGCGGCGTGGCGGGTGGGCCCTGCGTGACTGCACGTTTCGGCTGCCGGCCGGACGTATCAGTGCGCTCGTGGGGCCGAACGGCGCGGGCAAGTCGACGCTGCTCGCCCTGGCGGCGGGGCTGATCGCCCCCAGCGAGGGGTCGGTCACGGTGCTCGGCGGGCACCCGGCCCACGTGCGGCCGCGGATCGGCTTCGTCTCCCAGGACAAGCCGCTGTACCCGCAGCTCACCGTCGCCGAGACGCTCCGCATGGGCGCCGATCTCAACCCCGACAGCTGGGACGCGGGCACCGCGGAGCAGGTCGCGGCGGGCGGCGGCCTGGACCTCGGAGCCCGTGTCCGCTCGCTGTCCGGCGGCCAGCGCACCCGCGTGGCGCTCGCCCTCGCCCTCGCCAAGCGGCCGGAACTGCTGCTGCTGGACGAGCCGGTGGCCGACCTCGACCCGCTGGCCCGGCACGAGCTGATGGGAACGCTCATGGCCACGGCCGCCCGGTACGGCACCACCATCGTGATGTCCTCACACGTCATCGCCGAACTGGAGGATTCCTGCGACCACTTGCTGCTGATCGGCGACGGCCGGGTGCGTCTGGCGGGTGACATCGACGACCTGCTCGCCGTGCACTCCCTGATCACCGGGCCCGCGCAGGAGGCCGCCACCGGCGCCGGCTTCGACCTGGCCCCGCACACCACGGTGGAATCCCGTATCACCGGTCGCCAGGTCACCGCCCTCGTCCGCCCCGCAGGGCCGCTGCCCACCGGCTGGCAGACGAACAAGCTGTCCCTGGAGGCGCTGGTCCTCGCCCACCTGCGCAACCCGGCGGCGCCCCCGCTCACTCTCGGCCCCGCTTCCGCTTCTGATTCCACTTCCGCCTCCCCCACGTCCCAGGAAGCGACTTCCGCCTCCGCCATGCCCCAGGAGGAGCCCGCATGACCGCCGTTGCCCCCACCGCTCCCGCGGCCACCCGGCATCCGGCCCCCGCGCCCCGTCTGACCCGGTGGCTGCTGCGCCTGCACCGGCCGGCGCTGTGCGTCTGGGTCGGCCTCGTGGTCCTGCTCTCGGCCGCGCTGCTGTGGCTGGGCGGCCCGCTCACCGACGCCTCGGCGGCGGCGTGGGAGCAGTACAACGCGTGTGCCGGGGCGTCGAACTGCGCCTACGACCAGCCCGCGATCATCCTCTACAAGGATGTCTACTCCGCCACCACCTTCGCCGTCCTCGCCCTCCCCTTCCTCGTGGCCGCCTGGGCCGGGGCCACGCTGACCAGCAGGGAACTTGAGACGGGCACCGCTCAGCTGACCTGGGCCCAGTCGGTTTCCCCGGTGCACTGGCTCACCGCCAAACTCGCCCTCCCGGCCACCCTCGTCGTCGCAGGCACCGGCCTGGTGGTCACGCTGCACCACCTTGCCTGGTCCGCCGGGAAGGGCCGCATAGACACCGCGAAGTCCTGGTCCGACTTCCCGACCTTCTACTCGGGCGGGCCGCTCACGGTCGCCCTGGCCCTCCTGGGCCTCGTCGTCGGAGTCCTGGTCGGTCTGCTCTGGCGCCGCTCCCTGCCCGCCCTCGGCACCTCCGTCGTCGCCACGACCGGCCTGTTCGCCATCGTCCACACGGCGCTGCCCCACCTGTGGCCCAGCGTGCCCCAGGTGCACAACCGGATGCAGGGCGCTCCGTCAGGCTCGGGGATCGTGGTCGACGAGGGCATCCTCACCTCCACCGGCGCCCGACTGCCGGACCCCTACTGCGGCGGCGACGTCTTCCCTGACTGCCGCGCCACGTACGACAAGCTCGACGCCGTCGGCTACTACCGCGACTTCCACCCCTTCGCCCACTACTGGCCCCTGCAGCTCATGGCGACGGCCCTCACCTGCGCCATCGTCGCCGTACTGGTCTTCGCCGCGTACCGCGTGCTGAAGAGCCGTACGGGCGGCACCCCGCGCGGCGCGAGCACCACCGAGTGAGCGCCGCCCCGCGGCTCGTGGGCACTGCCTCGTAAGCACCGCCTCGTGAGCACCGGCCCGTAAGCACTGCCGCGTGAGTGCCGCCGTGCGAGTGCCTGTCTACGCCGCCCCCGGCCGCCCTGGCGAACCGGCGAACCGGCGGGCGGTACGAAGTCCCAGGTCAGGCGGGGGCCGGTCGCCGGGCACCGTCCCCGCGATCGCGCCTGCCCGGGCACCTGCCACCGCGCCGTCGAAACCCGCGCGGCATGTGCCCGGCTCCGCGTACGACGCCGCAGCGATGACGTCCCGATCCCCGGCCAACAGCGGTGCCGCCACAGCCGTCGCCGCCTCACAGAACACCCAGCGCGCCGGCACGCAGTCGGCTTCACCGACACCGGACTCGGTGACGGGGCCGCGCCCCCTGGGGACCGGCGCGATGACGGCCGCCGGAGCCCGCGCCGCAGGAGGAGCCTTGCGTGCGGTGCGCAGTCTCCACACCGGGGAGCGCGCACCGCCGTCACGGACCGGCCACCGGCCACCGGCTCGCGGCTCCCGGCTCCCGGCTCCCGGCTCCCGGCTCCCGGCGGTTCACCGTCGCTCGCCGGACCCTGCCACGCCTCTCAAAGCCCGTGATCGCACTCCTCCGGGAGCACTTCGGTACCGGCGGCACTCTCCCGCTTCCCTCTCACCCTCACCCTCACTCTCACCCCGCCCTCACTTCGTCATGCCCTCATGCCCTCACCTCTTGTTCAAAGGTTGATGCCTGATGTCGCAAGCTGCTCGGAAACAGGAGCCCCGGCCCCGGTCTCGCTCCGCAGCCAAGCCCTTCGCCGGCGGACGGCGGCGGGACCGGCTGGTACTGCTGGCGTGCGCGGTGTCGGCGCTCGTGGTGGGGCTGGCGTCTCCCGACCACACCTCGCAGAAGGTGTGGGGCCTGGTCGGCGCGGCGGGATACGCCTGCGCGGCTCTGGTCGCGGCGCGGTCGTCCACCCCGTGGGCCCGCACTCCCGCCGTGGTCGCCGTCACCGGTGCGGCGGCCATACCGCTGCTGTACCTGTCGGTGATCGGCAGGGCGCAGATGGAAGTCGGCGTCGTGGAACGGGCGGCCGACCTGCTGCTCTCCACCGGAACTCCATACAACCCCGCGCCGCACGCCGTACGGGACTTCAATCCCTACCTTCCCGGCATGGCGCTCTTCGGGATACCACACCTGCTGTTCGGTGACACCCCGCTCGCCAGCGCCCGCGTGTGGTTCCTCGTCGGGTTCCTCGCGGCCGTAGTGGGAGCCGTGCGGGTGCTGACCAGGGGCGGGGGCCTCGCTACGGGGCCGAGCGGCACCGCGCGCGGCGCCACCGCCGGGCTGACGGGCACCCTGTGGCTGATCGCCTGCCCTGTCGTCGCGCTGCCCCTGAGCATCGGCGGCGTGGACCCGCCGGTCATCGGACTGCTCTGCCTGGCCCTGGCCTTCACACAGCGGGGTCATGCCGGGCGCGCGGGCCTGGTCGTGGGAGTAGCCGCCGTTCTGAAGTGGACCGCCTGGCCGGCCATCCCGGTGATCGTCGCCGTACTCGCGGTACGGGGCGGGAGGCGCGCCGCGTTCAGGTGCGCGGCAGCGGCCACCGGGCTGGCCGCGCTGGCGATCACGCCTCCGGTGCTGGTCGACACCAGCGCCTTCTACCAGAACGTCGTCCTCTACCCGCTGGGCCTCGGCCCCACGGCGTCTTCCGCCCAGAGTCCCCTGCTCGGGCACCTGATCGTTATGCTGCTTCCTCACGGCAAGGCAGTGGCCACGGCGCTGATCGCGTTGAGTGCGTTGGGTGTGGGGGCGTCGCTGCTGATCCGCCCGCCGCGGAGCATCGTCGCCGGCGCCGACAGGCTGGCCCTGGGGCTGCTCCTGGCGATAGCGCTGTCCCCGGCCACCCGCATCGGCTACGCCATCTACCCCATCGTCCTGATCGCCTGGCCCCGCTTCACCGCCCGCCTGTCGGCCGACCGCCCCGCCACGCCCCACCCCGCGAGCGAACCGCCGCACCACCGGTGGACCGTGGCAAGCCGCCTGTGCACCGCCACCCCCGCCACGGCCGGCCCCCTGCCCCCGCACCGCTCCCCGGCCGGCCGCGATGCCCGCGGCCGAGCGCACCGGGAGCACCACGAGACCGGCGCGGGCCGCTCGGTGGGCGCAGATGATTCCCGCCGGGCGGTCGCTGATCCGGCCCCGGACCGGGCGGGCCGGTGGACGCCACCGTGGCCCTGACCGGTGAGCGGCGTCGAGTCGTCCCGTGCGGGGGC
>NZ_JBSGXU010000214.1:0-13120 GCF_053610205.1 Streptomyces sp. NPDC054932
CCTCGTCTCGACGCCCTCGGCTTTCGCGCGCGTGTTTTGTCTGGGGGGCTGGTATATGTGTCTCCGCGCGAGCTTGGGTTGTATGTTCGCGCGGCCCCGCGCCAAAAGACCTAGGCGAGGGCGCTCAGCCCCGGTACGAAGGCGACCAGCAGCGGGATCGCCGGGACGAGCGTGGCCAGCGCCGTCAGCCGCAGCCGGCGGCCCGGGGACAGCCGGGGCGCCGCCGACAGCAGTCTGCGCACCCGCTGGGGAACGTGCGCGTGCTCGGTCGAGGAGGTCCCGAACACCCCCCGGTCCTCGTTGAGTCCGACCAGGGCCAGCGCGATCGTCAGCCGTCCGAACCGCCGGGAGGCCACGTCGTCGGCGGCCATCTCCACCAGCCGGTGCATCTCCGCCTCGAAGGCCGCGAAGACCGGCACCTGCGGGAAGCCCCGGGCCAGCGCCCGCGAGCAGTGCAGCAGCCAGTCGTGCCGGGCTGCCGCGTGCCCCTGCTCGTGCGCCAGGACCGCGTCCAGCTGGCTGCCCTTCAGCCGGCCCAGCGCCGCCGTCGTGACCACCAGCTGCGGGGCCGCACCCGGCAGCCACCAGGCGTCCGGCCGCGGACCCTCCAGTACGACGAGCCGCGCGCCCGCCGGGTCCTCCCCGGGCAGCAGCGGGGCCCGTACCAGCAGTTCGCTGCCCTGCGCGCGACGGCGGGCCCGGGCCCGCAGCACCTCACCGGTCAGCATCGCCGCGGTCCACAGTCCCCCGCCCGCCAGCGCGAGCGCGGTGACGGCCGCCCAGGGCCCACCGGACGCGCCCAGGGCGTAGGCGTCGACCACCCCGTGCGGGGCGGCGGCGAAGAGCCGGCCCCGCACCGCCTGCCAGGCGGCCGCCGCGCTCAGCAGCATCGACAGCCCGAAGCACAGCAGCACCGCGCCGACGACGCACTGCCACACCCACAGGGCGACGACCGGCTCGCGCTCGGGCCATCGGGCCCGGGCCAGCAGACGGGGGGCGAGCACCGCGGTCAGGGCGCCGAGCAACAGGAGAGCGGCGGGGACCATCATGGTCGCCAGCCTATGAGCGCGGGACTACCTGCGGGTACGCCCTCGGGGCATTGGTGACGCAGGACACGTCCGCCGGCGCCGTCACATCGCGAGCAGCATGGCCAACATCCCCATTCCCATGGCGAGTCGGCAGGCACGGATGAGTTCGCCGGGTCCGCTCCCGCCGGGCGCCGCCGCGGGGCCGGCGCCGCCGTCCGCCGTGATCAGCCGGGTCCCGCCGAGCATCACGTACCCGGCGTAGTAGAGGAGCAGCGCCCCGGTCAGCAGCGGCAGCCCGGCCCCCTGCGCGTGCCCCTGCCCGTGCCCGTGCCCGGACCCGGGCCAGGGCCCCGCCATCAGGGTCATGTAGACCATCGTCAGCGACCCCACCAGGTGGTGCGCGTGGTGCATTCCGCCCCGCAGCAGCCACGCGGCGTGCAGGGCCGCCCCGCAGAAGACCACGGCCAGCACGGGAACCCGCCACCCGTCGCCGCGGCCGAGGGGCACGGCCATCAGGGCCATTCCGATCCCCATCACCGCCTCCCCGGCGACCGCGCCCGAACCGCGCACCCGCCGCAGGCAGTACGCACCGCTCACCGCGCACAGCAGCACCAGCAGCCAGGAGGAGACGGAGTCGGCGAGGGAAGTGGTGGAACCGTGCACGGCGGAACCTCCCGGTTCGTCGGCGTCACGGGGAGAGATGCCCCTCTCACAGCACCCTCACGCGGCTCCGGGATACGCTCTCCCTGCCTTCCCGGTATGTCATATGCCGCCGCACTGAACGGAGCGCCCGATGTCGACCGCCCAGCCTGCCGCCCTGAGTTTCCGCAGCGCCGTCGAAGCAGACGTACCGGAACTGGTGGTGCTCGTCGAGTCCGCGTACCGCGGGGACGCGAGCCGGGCCGGCTGGACCACCGAGGCCGACTACCTGGACGGGCAGCGCACCGACCCGGACGGGGTCCGCGCGGTGATCGCCGGCTCGGACGGGGTGCTGCTCGTCGTCGAGCGCGGGGGCGAACTCGTCGCCTGCTGCCAGCTCGAACACCGCGGCGACCACGTCTACTTCGGGATGTTCGCCGTCCGCCCCGGGCTCCAGGGCGGGGGCCTCGGCAAGGAGATCCTGGCCGAGGCCGAGCGCCGCGCCCGCGAGACGTGGGGTGCCAAGGAGATGCGGATGACGGTGGTGAACGTACGGGAGGAGCTCATCGCCTATTACGTGCGCCGCGGTTACCGGCGCACCGGCGAGCTGAGCCCCTTCCCCTACGGTGACGAGCGCTTCGGTGTCCCGCTCCGCGACGACCTCGCCTTCGAGCTCCTGGTCAAGTCGCTCTGATCCGGAGCCCGGAGCCCGGAGCCCGGAGCCCGGAGGGCGTCAGGCCGTCAGGCGGTGAAGCGGCCGGTGCTGCGGATCTCCGGGAAGTCCGTGGCCGCGCCGTCCAGTCCGAGCGCCCGCGCGAGCCGCAACAGGTCCAGGGTGTCGACCGCCCGGCCCGTCACGCGCAGGCCCGCCGCGTGCGCCGCCTCCACCGTCTCCAGGCTGAGCCGGTCGATGTCCACGGCGATCGTCGCGGCGCCCGCGACCAGCGCCCGGTCCACGACGGACCGGGCATCGCCGACGGGGGAGACGGCGTGCAGGACGGTCCGTACGCCGGGCACCAGCCGGG
The DNA here is from genome assembly GCF_053610205.1 of Streptomyces sp. NPDC054932. NCBI lineage: Bacteria > Bacillati > Actinomycetota > Actinomycetes > Kitasatosporales > Streptomycetaceae > Streptomyces > Streptomyces sp. NPDC054932. The sequence continues at coordinate 2,693 of NZ_JBSGXU010000214.1, forward strand.
CCGTCTCGGCGAGCACCGCCTCCTGGTCGGAGGCCACCTCGACCCGGGAGGTCAGGTCGCGGCGCAGGATCAGCTCCGCGAGCACCGCGGCGGTGGCCACGTCACCGACCACGGCCTGCAGCGGTGTCCGGACCGCGTCCAGGACCTCCTCGAAGAGCGGTACGCGCTCGCCCTGACCGGCGTCCAGCTCGCGCAGCTCGGCCAGGGTCATGTCGGCGACGGCCCCCGAGCCGTCGGTGGTCCGGTCCACCTCGGGGTCGTGCACGGCGACGAGGGCGCCGTCCTTGCTCAGGCGCAGTTCCAGAGCGATCACGTCCATGCCGCAACGTTCCGCTCGGAGGTACGACCGCAGGGTGTTCTCCGGTTCGACACCCATGACCCCGCGGTGACCGATGGTGAGGAAAGTCAAGGTTCTCTCGCTTCCGTCGACGGCGGCTCCCCGCGCGGCTGCGGTGTCCCGACCGGCCGCGCGCGATGAGGACGCATGCTAGTGCGCCGCGGGTGCGAAGGGACCGGGCGTGCACGCCTCCGGAAGAGCGCCCCGGCCGCTTCCCGCCAGGGTTGTGCGCCCCTCCGGCGCCGGCGGCGCACGTGACGCGTCACCCGGGCGTGGGCGCGTCCCCGGTGGCTTGACGACCCTGGTCCGCCGGGGCCTGGGCGAGCCCGTCGAGGTCGGTGAGCAGGGCCTCGGCGAGTTCCAGTTCGGCCAGGTGCTGCCGCTCGCTCCAGCGCAGGGCGAGGGCCGGGAAGGCCCATTCCGGTACGCCGCCGGCGTGCTCCATGGCCTCCCGTACGGCGGCCAGCTCACCCCGGGTGCGCTCCAGGTGCTCGCCGACCATGGCGCGCAGCCGCTCCGGCTCGGCCAGGTGGCCGAGCCAGACCCGCAGCAGCAGCCCGTGCTTGAGCACGGGGGGACCGGCCTCGCCGGTGTCGGCGGCCCAGCCGGCCAGTGCCTCGCGCCCGGCGTCCGTGATGGCGTACCGGCGCTTGGCCCGCGCCTCCTCGGGCCCCGAGCGCGCGGAGGCCGCGTAGCCGAATTCCTCCAGACGGCGCAGCTCCGCGTAGATCTGGCTGATGGCCGGTGACCAGTAGAAGAAGCGCAGCGAGGAGTCCGCCCACTTCTTCAGCTCGTAGCCGGTCCGCTCGCCGGGAAAGGAGAGCAGGCCGAGAACGGCCCACGCGGTCGGCGGTAGCTCTTGCTTCTTCAGGTTCTGACTACTAGTCATATTCCTAATAGAAGTAAGACCGGGCACGGGACGCAACCCTGGAGGCACCGTGAAATTCTCCGTCATCTTCGAGGCCCAGCTCGCCGACCCGACGGTGGAGCGGGAGCACCAGCTCATCCGCGACTGCGTCGAGCAGGCCGTGCTGGCCGAACGCATGGGATTCGACCGGATCTGGGCGGTCGAGCACCACTCGCTGAAGTGGTACGCCCACATGAGCGCCCCCGAGATCTTCCTCAGCTGGGTCGCCGCCAGGACCAGCACCATACGCATCGGCCACGGCGTCGTGTGCATGCCCTTCAACTTCAACCACCCGGTGCGGGTCGCCGAGCGGGCGGCCATGCTCGACCTGCTCTCGGGAGGGCGCCTCGACCTCGGGGCCGGACGCGGGGGCACCGAGCAGGAGACCTCGCTGTGCGGGGTGGACCGGGACCGCACGACGGCCGAGGTCGAGGAGGCCCTGCGGATCATCGGCAGCGCCTGGCAGGAGGAGGAGCTGGAGTACCACGGCGAGCTGATCGACATCGACCCGCACCCGATCCTGCCGCGGCCGCGCCAGGCGCCGCATCCGCCGCTTTTCCTGGCGTGCAGCCGGGGCGAGACCCTGGTCCAGGCGGCCGAGCTGGGGATCGGGGCGCTGGTGATGGGGTTCGCCGGGCCCGGGTCCATCGCGGGGATGCGGTCGGTCTACGACGCCGCGATCGCCGGGCGGGACGGGAGCCGGTTCGTCTCCACCGTGGTCAACGACCACTTCTCCGTGCTGTGCCCGACGATCGTGCTCGACGACCGGGAGGAGGCGCGGCGGATCGGCACCCGCGGGCAGCGGTTCTTCGCCCAGTCCATCGGCCACTGGTATGGCGGGGCGGGCATCCCGGACGAGGCCGTGGTCGCGGGCGCCGACGAGGACGCGGAGATGCGCAGGGCCGCCGAGCAGGTGGTGGCCCGGCTGCACGAGCTGGACATTCCCGTCCGGCCGACCTCGACAGCCACCTTCAATGCCGACCACGCCTACGGGAGCGCCGACGACGCCATCGCATACGTGGAGCGGCTCAGGGAGGCCGGCGCCGACGAGGTGATGTGCCTGATCCAGATGGGCACGGTGCCCCAGGAGGCATGCCTGGAGACCTTGCGGCAATGGGGCGAGAAGGTCATCCCGCACTTCCGGGCCGTGTGATGTGCGCCTCTGTCGCCCCCCGGGCCCCGCCCGCCCCGGCCCGTCCGGAGGGCGGCCACGGGCCGGGGAATCCTTGGCGCAGTTGGGCGGAGTGGCCGCTTCCGCACCAATGGACGGGAAGACTTCCGGTGAAAGTGGGGGTGACGCAGGATAATTTCCGGAGTTCCCTCTTGAGTGGAAGAGCCTCGCACGCATACGCTGCCCGTACGTGAGGTTCTCCTGTGGAGGAAGTGACATGACGGAAACTCTTGTGCCCGGTACCGGCGGCGCCGTGATATCCGCTGGAGCGCGGGTGGTCGACCACCCCGCGTGGCCCGAGCTCAAGGCCGCCGTGGAGGAGATCCGGCCCTGGCAGGCCAAGGACGGCTCCATCGACTTCGAGGTCGAGGGTGCGCACGGCCGCGCCACCGTCCTCGCCGCGCTGGAACGCGTGATCGGGGCCGTCGAGACGCTGTCGCCGCTGCTCCCGCACGGGGCCGCGTACCACCGCGCGCTCGTCGCCGACCTGCGCAAGTGGGCCGCGGACGACTTCAAGGTGCCGGACTTCCTCGACTCCCTGCTGGCCTTCCACCCGGCCGCCGAGCGCGCCGACGGGCTCCAGCACCTCGTCGTCTTCCCGATGTACACGCAGAACGGCAACCTGGACCGCAACCTGGAAGCCGTCGTGCTCAAGATGGTGTGGCCCGAGTGGCTCGCCGAGCTGGAGCGCACCCGGTACGACAACCCGCTCTTCCTCGGCATCACCTTCGAGGACTTCACCCCGGGCTACGACACCCACTCCGCCGTGCTCTTCCCGGAGACCATCGCCGTGCGCGAGGCCCCCGAGCGCTTCACCTGGGGCGGCATCTTCTGCGACCGCGAGGCCGCCCGCTACCGCAAGGTGACCGAGGCCGCCGTCGACATCCTGGGCATCGACCTGCCCGAGGACATCGCCCGCATGGTCGAGGACCAGGAGCGCTGCGAGAAGGCATTCGTCCTGTGGGACATGGTCCACGACCGCACCCACAGCCACGGCGACCTGCCGTTCGACCCCTTCATGATCAAGCAGCGCCAGCCGTTCTGGATGTACGGCCTGGAGGAGCTGCGCTGCGACCTCACCGCCTTCAAGGAGGCCGTGAAGCTGGAGTCCGAGGGCAACGAGCACGGCCGTGACGTGCAGTACGCCGTCCTCTTCGACCGGATGTTCCGCTTCCCCGTCTCCGGCGACCGCAACCGCAACTACGACGGCCTCGGCGGCCAGCTGCTCTTCGCGTACCTCCACAAGCACGACGTCGTGCGCTGGACGGACAACAAGCTGAAGATCGACTGGATGCGCGCCCCGCAGGTCACCAACCAGCTCTGCGCCGAGATCGAGGACCTCTACCGGGCCGGCATCGACCGCCCGAAGCTCGTCCACTGGTTCAAGGCCTACGAGCTGGTCTCCACCTACCTCGCCCCGCACCCGGGATCCAAGTGGGCCAAGGGCCCCGACGCCCTGGACATGACGCAGCCGCCGCGCAAGCTCGTCGACGACGTGCTTCCGGACGAGTTTCCGCTCAGCATGTTCTTTGAGGCGCTCGCCAAGAAGCTCAAGGGAGTGATCGCCTCGACCAAGGGCATCACCGCCCTGAACGCCGATCAGGCCGAGCGAGTCGCCGCGTGAGCACTCGCCCACAGGAGGCTGCACAGATGAACGGCTCCGGGAACGGCAACGGAAAGCTGCACGGAGCGGTGGTGGCGGTGGCCGGGGCCGGCGGGCCCGCCGGCCGCGCCACCCTGCTCCGCCTCGCCGAGGCGGGTGCGGTGGTCATCGCGTCGGACGCCGATCCGGCGCGGCTCGCGGAGGCCGTGGACGCGGCGCGCTACGCCCACGGTGGCGCCACCATCACCGGTGACACCGTGGACCTGCTCGACCTGGACGCCACCAAGGCCTGGGCCGAGCAGACCGAGAAGGAGTTCGGCCGGATCGACGGCCTGGTCCACCTCGTCGGCGGCTGGCGCGGCAGCAAGACCTTCACCGACACCGACCTCGCGGACTGGACCTTCCTGGAGAAGCTCCTCATCCGCACGGTCCAGCACACCTCGCTCGCCTTCCACGACGGGCTGCTGCGCAGCGACCGCGGCCGCTACGTGCTGATCAGCCAGTCCGGGGCGCACAAGCCGGTCGCCAACAACGCCGCGTACAACGCGGGCAAGGCGGCCGCCGAGGCGTGGACCCTGGCCATGGCCGACTCCTTCCGCAAGGCGGGGGGTGATGAGGGTCCCGGCGCGGCAGCTGCGATCCTGGTCATCAAGGCACTGGTGCACGACGCGATGCGCGCCGAGCGTCCCAATGCGAAGTTCGCGGGCTTCACCGACGTGACGGAACTGGCCGAGGCCATCGCCGGCGTCTGGGAGCGGCCCGCAATCGATGTGAACGGACAGCGTCTGTGGCTCACTCCGCAACCGTGAGAACCGAGGCCGGGAAGACCGACGCCCGGCGCCACCACGACCCGGCGGTGCGAGGTTTCGCGAGCGACAACTACGCGGGGGTGCATCCGGAGGTTCTGGCTGCCATCGCGCTCGCCAACGGCGGCCACCAGGTCGCCTACGGCGAGGACGACTACACCGAACACCTGCAGAAGGTCATCCGCAGCCACTTCGGGCCGTACGCGGAAGCCTTCCCGGTCTTCAACGGCACCGGCGCGAACGTCACCGCCCTGCAGGCGATGACGGACCGCTGGGGCGCCGTGATCTGCGCCAAGAGCGCCCACATCAACGTGGACGAGGGCGGCGCGCCGGAGCGGATGGCGGGCCTCAAGCTGCTCGCCGTCCCGACCCCGGACGGCAAGCTCACCCCCGAGCTGATCGACCAGGAGGCCTGGGGCTTCGAGGACGAGCACCGGGCCATGCCGCAGGTCGTGTCGATCACCCAGAACACCGAGCTGGGCACGGTCTACACCCCGGACGAGATCCGGGCGATCTGCGAGCACGCCCACGGGCTCGGCATGAAGGTCCACCTCGACGGTGCGCGGATAGCCAATGCCGCGGCCTCGCTCGACGTGCCGATGCGCGCCTTCACCAACGCGGTCGGCGTCGACGTGCTGTCCTACGGCGGCACCAAGAACGGCATGATGTTCGGCGAGGCCGTGGTGGTGCTCAACCCGGACGCGGTCCGGCAGATGAAGCACATCCGCAAGATGTCGATGCAGCTCGCGTCCAAGATGCGGTTCGTGTCGGTGCAGTTGGAGGCCCTGCTCGCCAAGGACCTGTGGCTGCGCAACGCCCGGCAGGCCAACGCGATGGCGCAGCGGCTCGCCGCCGGCGTCCGCGAGACGGACGGCGTGGAGATCCTCTACCCGGTGCAGGCCAACGCGGTGTTCGCGCGGCTGCCGCACGAGGTCTCGCGGCGGCTGCAGAAGCGTTTCCGCTTCTACTTCTGGGACGAGGCCGCGGGCGACGTCCGCTGGATGTGCGGTTTCGACACCCAGGAAGAGGACGTGGACGGCTTCCTCCAGGCGCTGAAGGAAGAGCTGGCACGCTAGTACGGCCACACAGGGTGCTGCATAACTATTCCCTCGACCGTAAATCTATTGATCTACGGTCGGGGGTTTCCCTATGCTCCGGCCATGCAGCTGATCCAGCAAACTTCAGACATTCACGCCTACTTGGCGTCCGATGAGGCGATCGACCACTGGAATCCGGTCGTCCAGGAAGTCGCCGACACCCTCTGGCCAGCCACCGGTGACGCATATTCATACGCCGAGGCTGCCTACGACTTCGTCCGCGACACCGTCCCGCACTCGGTCGATTCCGGTGACCTCCGCGTCGCCTGGCGGGCGTCCGACGTCCTCGCCACGCGCAACGGCATCTGCCACGCCAAGTCCCATGCCCTCGTCGCCCTGCTGCGCGCCCAGGGCATTCCGGGCGGCCTGTGCTACCAGCGCCTCACGGACGACGACGGCACGAACCCCCTCGTGCACGGGCTGGTCGCGCTGCGCCTGCCCGGCAGCGCGCACTGGTCCCGCGTCGACCCGCGCGGCAACAAGCCGGGCGTGGACGCCCGGTTCGACCTCGACCGCGAACGGCTGGCCTTCCCCGTGCGTCCGGAACTCGGCGAGGTCGACCACCCCGAGGTGTACGCCGCCCCCCACCCAGCCGTGCTCAAGGCCCTTCGGGAGTCCGCCGACCGGACGCAGCTGTGGCGGAACCTTCCGACGGCTCTCTAGATCCGGTGCGGGTGGGCCGCCCGGGCGCCCGCACCGCCGTCAGGGCGTGCAGCAGTGCCGATACGAGCAGCAGTCCGGCGATCCCGGTCAGCAGCGCCGTCGCGGGCGCGTCCGCCGCGATCCCCACCAGGGCCGCCCCGGCCGACGCGGCCGTCAGCTTCAGCCCCGCGCCCAGGGTGAACACCTGCGTCCGCACCCCCTCCGGCGCGTGCTCCGCGCGGATCCGCAGCGTGGCCGTGAGCAGCGGCCCGTCGCACACCCCGGCCAGCGCGAACAGCGCCGCCGTCACGGCCACGGAGGGCGCGAGGGCGGCCGCCGCGAGGGCCGCCCCCGTTCCGGCCAGCGCCCACCGCACCAGCCGGTCCGGTGGCACGGAGGTGACCCGGCCCAGGGTGAGCGAGCCGCCCAGCGCGCCCACCGCGAAGGCCGTCATCAGCACGCCCCCGCCGCCCGGGCTGCCGAGCTCGGCGGCGAGCAGTACCGAGACGGTGGTGAGCGAGCCGATGCCGACGAAGGCCAGGGTCGTGGCCGAGGTGACGGCCCGCAGCTCGCGGACGCGCCACAGGGCCGCCAGACCGGCGCCCAGCCCGGCCCGGGGCGCGCCGGGGGCCCGGCCGACGGCCTGGTCCTCGTACGGGAGGGTGGCGGCCAGGGCCGCCGCCAGGGCTCCGGACGCGGCCAGGACGGCCATGGCGGGCCCGGCCGAGCCCAGCGCCGTGACCAGGCCGACCGCCGCCGGTGCGGTGACCGCCGCGGCGTTGTAGGTGGCGGCGTCCCAGCCGTACGCGCGGTCGCGCCCGGCTCCCGCCGGGACGAGGCCGGTGATCAGGCTGGACAGTCCGCCCGTCACCATGGGCCCGCAGGTGCCGCCGAGCACCGCCACGGCCAGCACCAGCGGCGCCGGGGCCCGGCCGAGCAGGAGGGTCAGCGCCGCCACGGCCGTCGCGAATCCGGCCAGGGCGCCGACGTGGAACAGTCGGGGCCGGCGGGTCCGCGCCGCCGCGGCGCCGGCGAGCGGGGCCGCCAGCACGTGCGGGGCCAGCCAGGCCGTCAGCACGAACGCCCCGTGCGCCGCGCTCCCGGTGCGCTCCAGTGCGAGCAGCACCACGGCCATGCCCATGCCCTCCGAGGCGATCCGCGCGGCCAGGGCCGCTGCGAGGTAGCGCCCGAATCCGCCCATGCGACCCCTCCCGGGTAGGGTGTAACGCGATAGTCCCGCAAGACGTTACGTCATGCGGGTGTACGGCGAAAGGACATGGGGATGGCGGACTCCCGGGGCGACTCCTCGGCCGCCCGGCGGCTGATCGATCTCGCCGAGGCGGTCCGGGTGACCCCCGAACTGCCGCGCGCCGAGCTCGCGCGACTGCTCGCCGGGCACGGGGAGCGCCCCGCCGACCTCACCGAGGAGGCGTTCCCCGAGGCGAGCGCAGGCGAACTGCGCGCAGCGGCCCGGCGGATGGCGGCAGTGCTCGGCGAGAGCGACGAGGACCGCGCCGCCGAGGCGATCAACGCGCTGTTCGAGGAGTGCGCCACCCGCCCCCGGCTGACCCGGCACGACGCCCATCCCTGGCACCTGCACGTCGACCGCGGTGAGGAGGCCGGCTGGGGCGACTGGTTCCTGGCCTCGGGCGCCCTCGCGCTCGCCCGACTGCTCACCGATTACGGGCGGATCGCCTGGGGAGCCTGCGCCGCCGAGGGCTGCGGGCGGTTCTTCCTCGCCACCGGGCCGGGGAGCGCGCGCCGCTACTGCTCCGGCAGTTGCGGCGCGCGAGCCCGGGTGGCCGCGCACCGGCGCCGCAAGCGCGAGGAGTGACCGGGATGATAGGAAACTTTCTTGTCAGACATCGTTGTCACTTGGCATGGGCATGAGTATCTTCGGGCCACCGGAACCCCTCCCACCGGAAGGCCCCCCATGCGTTTCGGAATCCCCGCCGGCCTCACCGCCCTGGCCCTCGGCCTGGCGATGACCCTGCTCCCCGCCCCCACCCTCGCGGCGCCCCCATCCGCCGCGGCCCCCGCACGGTTCGCCCACCCCGGAGTCCTGAACAGCCGCGCCCAACTGGACTTCGTACGCACCCAGGTGCAGGCCGGCCGGCAGCCCTGGAAGGCGGCGTACGACCAGATGCTGGCGAGCCGGTACGGCTCGCTCTCCCGCACCCCGAAGCCGCGCGAGGTCGTCGAGTGCGGCTCCTACTCCAACCCGGACAACGGCTGTTCCGAGGAGCGCGAGGACGCCATCGCGGCGTACAGCCACGCACTCGCCTGGTACATCACCCGGGACGCCAGGTACGCGAAGAAGTCGATCGAGCTGATGGACGCCTGGTCCGCGAAGATCAAGGACCACACCAACAGCAACGCACCGCTGCAGAGCGGCTGGGCGGGCTCGACCTGGCCGCGCGCCGCCGAGATCATCAAGCACACGTACACCGGCGGATGGTCCGGCCAGGCGCGCTTCGCGACCATGCTGCGCGACGTCTACCTGCCCGAGGTGATCAACGGGAGGCCGAACAGCAACGGCAACTGGGAACTGATCATGATGGACGCGGCCGTCGGCATCTCGGTCCACCTCGACGACCGTGCGAGCTACGACCGGGCGATGGCCGTCTACCTGGGCCGTGTCCCCGCCTACTTCTACCTGGCCGCCGACGGCGCGCAGCCCGTCTACCCGCCCCGCTCGTCCATCGACACCCGCGCCGAGCTGATCGACTACTGGCACGGCCAGAGCACCTTCGTGGACGGGCTCGCCCAGGAGACCTGCCGCGACTTCGGCCACACCGGCATGGGGATCGCCGCGGCCATGCACGTCGCCGAGACCTCGCGGATCCAGGGCCGTGACCTCTACCCGCAGTTCAAGGACCGGTTCCGGCACGCGCTGGGCTTCCACGCCACGTACGAACTCGGCGCGGCCGTGCCCTCCTGGCTGTGCGGCGGAAAGCTGACCAGGGGCATCGGCCCGGCGACCGAGGTCGGCTACAACGCCCTGCACACGCGGCTCGGCATCACCCTGGAGAACACCCGCAGGCTGACCGAGGGCCGCCGCCCGGCGGGCACCGAGAACCACTTCGAGGCCTGGGAGACCCTGACCCACGCCGACAACCCGAACTGAGGCCGGGGCTCTTCGATCCGTCAAGCCACGAGATGCAGGGGCATGACGCCGCGCGGGCGGGGAGGCGTACTGGAGGGGCCGTTCCATCCCTCCGTCAAGAGGAGAACAACCATGACCCGACCCTTTCGGATCCGGCGCCTCGCCCTGCTCACCGCCTCGACCGCCGTGGTCGCGGGAGGCGCACTGGTGCCCACGGCCGCTTTCGCCGCCACCCCGACGGCGCCGCACGCGGTCGTGGGGGACAGCGCCGACGACGGCAACAAGTCCAACCTGATGTGGATCGCGCCGCCCGGCAGCGGAAGCCTCTTCGAACGCTCCCCGGAGGAGAGCCTGCCCGACGGGGAGCCGCCGGCCGAGGAGGTGCCCCCCGAGACCCTGCCCGATGACGTCCTGCCCGACGGGGACGACAGCGGCGACTACGCCAACATTCCCGGCGAGCCGGACAGCGGCAGCGGCATCCTGATCGGCACGCCCGGGCCGGGCGACCCCCCTCTGCTCGGGACGGGGAACCCGGACGGGAAGCCGCAATGGCAGTGCGTCGCCGCCCCGTGCGGATCTCCCGGATTCTTCCTGCCCTGAGGCCCGGGCTCCGACGTGGGGCGCCCCCCCCCCCCCCCGGGCCGGGGGGGGGGGGGCGGCCCCCCGCGCCGCCGCGGGCGCCCCCCCCCCGGCGGCCCAGCTCCAGGGCGGTCGTCGTGACCATGACGATGACACCGAGCGCGGTGCCGGGGGAGTACC